>JANMFA010000284.1:0-9568 GCA_031377545.1 Hyphomicrobiales bacterium
GCTTCCTGGCGACCGGATGAGGGATAACCACTGACGGCAGGGATTCTCCCTCATCCGACCTTCGCCAAGGCGAAGGCCACCTTCCCCCACGGGGGAAGGGAGGGAGTGCGCCTCACCCCGTCACCCGGTTGAAATCCTCCCCATCAGCCAATCGCTCCGCACTTTCCTTCCACATCCGCGCCGCCAGTTCCGCCAGCGGCAAATCCAGCCCCGTCTCCGCGATCAGCGCCTTCGCCAGCCGCACATCCTTGCGCATCAGGCCCATGGTGAAGCCCGAATCGAACGCGCCCGACTGAATCCAGCGCGGATAATTCACCTCCGACACCGCACTGCGGCCCGAAGCCGCGTTCACGACCTTCAGCACGTCCGCTGTCGGCACGCCTGCGGCCTCGGACAGGCGCATGGCTTCCGAGACCGTAAGCAGGTTGACCGCGACGAGCAGGTTGTTGACGAGCTTGGCGACATTGCCCGCGCCGGAGGCTCCGACATGGATGACCTTGGCAGCAATGGCGTCGAGGACGGGCTGTGCTTTTGCCACATGCGCCGCGTCACCGCCGATCATCATGGTGAGCGTGCCGGCTTTCGCGCCCGCCGGGCCGCCTGACACCGGAGCATCGAGAAAACCGATGCTTTTCGCCGCGCAGGCTTCCGCGAGCTTCCGCGAAATGCTGGCCTCGGATGTCGAGGTGTCGATAACGATGGCACCTTTGGCGGCAAATGCGAGAACCCCGCCGGGTCCGTCCACGACCTCCGCGACATGCGCGGCTAGAGGGAGGGAAAGAACGATGGCGTCTGTGTTGCCAAGAGCTTCCGCCAGCGATGGAATGACCGCGATTCCCGCCGTCAACGCCTTCTGCCGTGACGCTTCAGCCACATCAAAGCCAGTCACCGCAAAGCCCTTGCCCGCAAGCGTGGTCGCCATGCCGAGGCCCATCTGGCCAAGACCAACGATGGCAACCCTCATGTCAGGCGTCCGCGTGCCGCCACCGCGATCTCCCCCACGATTTCATCCCCCCGCACCGCGATCATGCGGTCCACCATGTTGACGACGACGCAGACGTGGTTGGGGATGACGCGCACGATATCGCCCACGACAGGGCGGTCATTGCAGGCCGAGAGATCGAGAAAGCCGTGCTCCTCGGCAAAGCGCGCGATCTTTGCTTCCGGATGCTCCAGGATATAGCCGTGGCCGTCCAGCCCGCCGCTGTCGGTTGTCAGCGTCTTGGAGCCCGCATCGATGATGCCGCGCTCCACTCCGCCCCGGCTGACAACGGTGGCATAGACCTTGAGGGCGCAATCCTCGAGCGTGGCCACGCCCGCCTTCACCTGCATGCGGTCGTTGAAGATATAGGTGCCCGCGCGGTGCTCGGTCGCGCCTTTGAGCTTGCCGACGTTGGGCAGGTTGGGTGATCCCCCTGTCGAGATGATGTCAACCGGAAGGCCGGCGGCGCGCAGACCTTTCAGCGTCTCGTCCAGAAAGATCTGGCTGCGCTCCCAGCCGTCTTCCGGAGGATAGAGCATCAGCCCCCTGAATTGCAGGCCGGGCCGGTGCGCGGCCTCGATGGCAAGCTGTATCGCTTCCGCCGGTGTTTCCACGCCCGCCCGCTGGCGGCCCGTGTCACATTCGATCACCACGCCGACAGGACGCCCCGCCAGCTGTCCCGCGCGGTCCAGCCCGTCGATGGTCACGGGATTGTCAGCGGCGATGGTGAGATCGACCGGGTTGCGCCTGAGAAGCGCGGCCATGCGGGCTTCCTTCTCCTCACCGAAGACATTGTAGGTGATGAGGATGTCGTCGAAGCCTGCATCGGCGAAAATCTCGGCTTCGCCTAGCTTCTGGCAAGTGATGCCTTTCGCGCCGACCGCGCGCTGCACCTTGGCGAGTTCGGGCGACTTGTGCGTCTTGATATGGGGTCGGTTGGCGATTCCGGCCTGGTTGAGCTGCCATTGCACCCGGGCGATATTGCGCTCGACCACATCGAGGTCGACGACGATGGCGGGGGTGCCGAAGTGGCGGGCGATGTCTGATTTGAGGCTCATGCCTCACTGTGGCGGCGCGGGTTGACAGCTGTCAACGCGGTACTTGCCGGGAAGCCTCCGGAAATGCGATGACCTCGGCCATGCAAGGACGTTCCATTCCGCTGTCACCGTCGCGCAGCTTCATCGCGGATCTGTCGCATGCCGCACGCCAGGTGCCGCAGGGCGTGATTGGCCGCCGCATCGATATCAGCGCGGTGCTCGCTGCCCGCAAACGCATGCAGACGCCTGTTCCCATGACGGCCTTCTTCATCAAGGGCTGGGCGGAAGCCGCGCGGGACCTGCCTGAATTGCGCCGCAGCTATTGCGTTCTGCCCTGGCCACGGCTGTTCGAGCACGCGACATCGGTGGCAAGCCTGATGGTGGAGCGCACAATCGATGGCGAGAAGGTGCTGTTTCCCGCACGCATCAAATCTCCGGCGGAGCGCAGCCTGCAGGAGATCGCCGCCGATATCGACGGAGCCATCACCCGTCCCATCGAGGAGATCAGCCGCAACCGCCTGATCCTCATCGTTTCGCGCCTGCCATTGCCGCTGCGCCGCCTGATCTGGTGGTATGCGTTCAACATGCCTCGCCACCGGCAGCATCACGTGGGCACCTTCGGCATTTCCGTTGTTGGTCATCTGGGCGCCTCGATCTTGCACCCGGTTTCCCCCGTCACCACCTTTCTTGGCTATGGACCCTTCGCGGCGGACGGCACCGTGGATATCACCGTGGGGTTTGATCACAGGGTGATGGACGGCGCAGTGGTTGCGCGGGCCATGGCGCTGCTCGAAGAGAAGCTGAAGGGGTTGGCCGCGTGACCAACGGGTGTGAATCTTGAGCTTCACCGATGATCTCGCCCTCGCGCTGAAGAGCCTCGCGGGTTTTGCGGGCGGGCTGGTCAATCCAACGGTCCGGCTTGGGGTGACCGGGCTGTCGCGGTCGGGCAAGACCGTCTTCATCACGGCGCTGGTGCATGCGCTGATCAATGGTGGAAAGCTGCCGCTGTTCGCCGCGATGGGCGAGGGACGCATCCGCAAGGTCAGCCTTGCGCCTCAGCCCGACGACGCCGTGCCGCGCTTCCCCTACGAGGATCATCTGGCCGCGCTGACCGGTGCCGACCGGCACTGGCCCCAATCGACCCGCCGTATTTCCGAATTGCGCCTTGTGGTGGAATACGAGAGCAAGAGTGGCTGGACGGGCGGCATATCCACGCTTGCCATCGACATCGTCGACTATCCGGGTGAGTGGCTGCTCGATCTGCCCTTGCTCGACAAGACCTATGCGGAATGGTCCGGCGAGACGCTGGCGCTGGCGCGACAGAACCCGCGGTTGCCGCTGGCGCGAGGATTTCTCGACCTGATGGATGCGACCGATCCGGCGGTGTCTGCGGATGAGATGACGGCGCGTGGCCTGGCAGAGGCCTTCACGGCGTTCCTGCTGTCGTGCCGGGATGAACAGGTGTCGCTGTCGTCGCTGCCGCCGGGACGCTTCCTGATGCCGGGTGATCTGGAAGGTTCCCCAGCGCTCACCTTCGCGCCGCTCGACAGGCTTGTCGATGTGCCTGACAGCCAGTCGCTGCAAGCCATGATGGCGCGGCGCTACGACGCCTATCGCACCCATATCGTGCGACCATTCTTTCGCGATCATTTTGCCCGGCTGGATCGCCAGATCGTGCTCGTCGATGCGTTGTCCTCCCTGAACGCCGGCCCCTCCGCAGTGGCCGATCTCGAAGCGGCCATGGGGGATGTGCTCAAGGCTTTCCGCACCGGTCGGAATACGCTGATGGCCCAGCTTTTCTCGCCCAGGATCGACCGGGTTCTGTTTGCAGCGACGAAGGCGGATCACCTGCATCATCTCAACCACGACCGGCTCGAGGCGATCGTGCGTGCGCTGGTCGACCGCGCCATGACGCGCGCGGAGGGGGCTGGAGCCAGCACCGATGTCGCCGCGATTGCGGCTGTCAGGGCGACCCGCGAGATGACTGCAAAGGAAGGCCGCCGCATTCTGGCGTGCATCGCGGGCGTACCTCTGGCGGGCGAACATCTGGGCAATGAGGTTTTTGACGGCGAGACGGAGGCCGCCATGTTTCCCGGCGACCTGCCGGAGAACCCCGCTGCTGCACTCGATGCATCCGCCAAACCGCTCGATCTGAAGTTCCTGCGCTTCCGCCCGCCGGTGCCGGAGCGCCATGCGGATGGCCGCCTGAAGCCGCTGCCGCATATCCGCCTCGACCGTGCACTGGAGTTCCTGCTTGGCGACAGGCTGAGGTGAAGGCATGAGCGAGGCATCAAAGCCAAGGGTGTTCCGGATCGATCCGGGGAAGGCTGCTCCTGCCGCCGCACGGGAGACCCAGACGCGCAGTCCGGCGAAAGTCGTGGTCATCACCGACGAGCCCGATGTCTTCGCCGCCGAAGCCGCCTCTGCATCGACAGCCGATGTGCTTCTGAAGCCGACACCGCACCGGTTCTCCGTCTGGACAAGGCTGTTCTGGTCGGCGCTCGGCGGACTTCTCTCGCTGGCGATCGGCCTGTGGTTCTGGCGGCTGATCGACGATCTCACCCGCACCAATGTCTATGCTGGCTGGGTCGGCATGGGACTGCTGGCCGTGGCCGTCCTGTCACTCGTTGTCCTTGTCATCCGCGAGGCCAGGGGTTTGCGGAGCCTCTCTGCCGCGACCGAGATGCGCGACATGGCGGATGAGGCTGTGCTGACGGACAGCGGCGACAAGGCAAAAGCAGTCGTGCGCAGTCTTCTGGCCTATCAGGCGACCGACCCTTCAACCGCGCAGCAGCGCAGCGCGATGGAGGGCTATCTGGGCGAGATCATCGATGGTCGCGGCCTGCTCACGCTGGCGGACCGCACATTGATGGTGCCGCGCGATGAGCTGGCGAAACAGGTCATCGCGAGCGCGGCGAAACGCGTCTCCGTGGTCACCGCCATCTCGCCCCGCGCCATCGTCGACATTCTGTTTGTAGCCGCGCAATCCGTGATGCTGACGCGACGGGTCGCGGAGATCTATGGTGCTCGGCCCGGCACACTCGGGTTCCTGCGCCTTGGCCGCAGCATTCTTGGTCATCTCGCGATCACAGGAGGAGTGGCCATCTCCGACAGCGTGCTGTCACAGCTCGTGGGTCACGGGCTTGCCGCCAGACTGTCCGCGAAGCTGGGTGAAGGCGTGCTCAACGGCCTTCTGACAGCCCGCGTCGGCCTCGCCGCCATGGCGGCCTGCCGTCCCCTGCCGTTTCTGGCAGCGGAGGAACCCAGGCTCCAGGATGTGGCGGGCGAGATCCTCAGCAATCCGCTGGGCAAGAAGGACGCCTGAGGCCCTGCACCCGGCAATTTCTGCCGTGCGTGTCGCCCCTGTGCGTCCCTATTTGCCGGAATAGGGTGGTAAACAGAGTTTTACCCATTGAAATCAAAGAGGAAAATTTCTGGCACGCCCCCTGCTAATCCAATGGCACCGGGGCGTGATTCAGGTGCCTGCGTACGCGCCCCGAACCTATCAGACAGGCTACGAGGAAGAGCGTATCATGGGTATCTTCGGCGCAATGACCACGGCGGTGTCGGGCCTCAAGTCGCAATCTTTCGCGATGGAGAACATCTCCGGCAACATCGCGAACTCGCGGACCACGGGGTTCAAGCGGGTTGATACGAGTTTCGTGGATCTGATCCCCGATACTGCGCGACGGCGCGAACTCGCGGGCTCCGTTGCGGCATTCAGCCAGAGCACCAACACCGTCCAGGGTGATCTGAACACCACCGGTATCGGCACGAACATTGCCATCAACGGACAAGGGTTCTTCGCGGTTCAGGCACGCACAGGCACAACGAGCGGCGTTCCGACATTCAACGGCTCTGACGTCTATACCAGACGCGGTGACTTTGAGCAGGATGCGTCAGGCTTCCTCGTCAACGGCGCAGGCTATTACCTGAAGGGCATTCCGCTTGATCCTGTCACCCAGGATCTGGTTGGATCGCAGTCTTCCGTTGTCAGGATTGCCGGTGACAACCTCCCCGCGCGCGCCACAACGCAGCTTGAATACCGGGCGAACCTGCCGCCAACGCCGTCAACGGCGGCCTATGACCCCGCCATTGCCGGTTCCGAGCTTCTGGTGGCACCCTTCAATGCTGCGACGATTCCTGCAGCATCCGAAGGTGGCTTCCTCGACCAGACGATCAACGGCGGTGCGATCTCGGTGTACAACGCGTCCGGTGCGAGGATCGACGTTCAGCTGCGCTGGGGCAAGACGGCTGCTGCGCCTCCGACCTGGCAGGCATACTATCTTTCCGACGCCAATGCCGCGGGCGCGGCGACGAAATGGACGCAGATTCCCGGCACATTTGTCTTCAGCAACACTGCACCCACCACGGGCCAGCTGGTCTCAAGCCCGGCGGCACCAGTGACATTTACGGTCAATGGAACGGCGAGTGATCCGGTGACCATTGCAACGGGCGGTGCGCTCGGCATGACCCAGTTTGCCCAGGGTGCGGTGAATGAGGGCGGCAATGTCAGCGTCAATTCGTTGAGGCAGGATGGCTATCCGTCCGGCGAACTCACCTCTGTGACGGTAGGTGAGGGCGGCGTGATCCAGGGCAACTACAACAACGGCCAGGTCGTCGGCCTTTTCCAGCTCTCGGTTGCGCAGTTCTCCAATGACAACGGACTGAAGCGCGGTGACGGTGGCGTCTTCGAGCAGACCATTGAGTCAGGTCCTCCGGTTATTCAGGATATCGGACGCTCGATCATCGGCGGCACGCTTGAAAACTCGAACACCGACATCGCCGATGAATTCGCCAAGATGATCGTCACGCAGCAGGCCTATTCGGCCAACACACGGGTCATCTCCACCTCATCCGACATGCTCCGGGACATCATCAACATCATCCGTTGATGATCCGGACCAGTCGTGACTGACAGGAGTTCGTCATGGGTCTGATGAGTGCACTGAACTCTTCCCTCTCGGGACTGCGTGTGACGCAGTCCCAGATGGAAGTTGTCTCCAACAACATCGCAAACATCGACTCGGTCGGCTATTCGCGCCGCAAGCTTGGCGTTCTCCAGCAGGTCTCGGGCTCCCAGACAAGCGGCGTTGTGTCGACCGGCGTTCAGCGCCAGCTCGACATTCTGGTTCAAAAGCAGTTGCGAATGGAAACAGCCGGCGCGGCCTACACCGATGTGAAGGCACGCTATGCGCAGCAGCTGGACCGACTTTTCGGAACACCTGGACAGCCAGGCTCCCTGGACAGCAGTGTCAATGCATTCGCCTCGGCGTTGCAGTCCCTGACAGCCAATCCGGCCGACTTCACCGCAAGGGCACAGGTGCTCTCCAATGCGCAGCAGCTTGCCGCCAACCTCAATGGCCTCTCGGGCGATATCCAGGCGCTGCGCAATGATGCAGAAACACAGATCGCAGACGGTGTAAGGCAGGTGAATGATGCGCTGTCACGCATCGCCGCCGCCACCCAGAAACTGCAATCGAATGGCGTGGTTGACAGCAATGCTGCCCCATTGCTCGACGAGCGTGATCGGGCCATTCTCGATTTGGCCAGACTGGTCGATGTCCGGGTGCTCGATCAGGGCAACGGTGGCATCAACATCTTCACAACATCGGGGATACAGCTTTTTGGTGCCGAGGCATCAACCCTGACATTTGATTCCCGCGCCCCAATCGACGCCAACAGCCTCTTTACGGCGAACCCTGCATTGCGCGGTGTCGGTACGATCCGCCTCAGCGGTTCGGGCGGTGCCGGAATTGACATCACCGCTGGCAATCTTTTCCGCTCCGGCTCCATCGCCGCCGAAATCGATATGCGTGACAAGGTTCTGGTCGAGGCGCAGGCGCAGCTTGATGATCTCGCTGCAGCACTGGCCTCCGCGCTGGGCGACCGCAATCCGACGACGTCCGTCACGGTCGGCGCGAATGCCGGGTTTGATGTGGTGCTGCCTGATGTGCTGGCTCCCGGTACTCTCGCGATGAAGGCGGGCAACACGCTTTCGATTGAAGTGAATACACCCACCGGCCCGCAGCGTTTCCAGTTCATTGCAACCGATGGCACGGCTCCCAACCCGATCCCCACGTCAGAAGGTGAAGGCGGGGCAACGATCATCCGCTTCGATCGGGCAGGCGGCTTCGCGGGCCTTCAGGGTGCGTTAGCGGGCGCACTTCCGCCCGGTTTTACCGTGACGCTGCAGCCCGGCAACGTGCTTCGCGTGGTCGATGCCGGCGGCGGCAACAGCGTCACAGGCGTGCGCGCCAGTTTC
The DNA here is from genome assembly GCA_031377545.1 of Hyphomicrobiales bacterium. Taxonomy (GTDB): domain Bacteria; phylum Pseudomonadota; class Alphaproteobacteria; order Rhizobiales; family Beijerinckiaceae; genus JADCCX01. Next base: position 8,285 of record JANMFA010000284.1, read on the forward strand.
TCGGTCTCTGGCCTCACCGGTGAGGGCCCCGAGTTGCAGATGTTCGTGGATGCCGGCGGCGGCAACACGCCCTACACAGGCACGCTTGACCTGCAGAATCCCCAAAGGCGTGGCTTCGCCGCGCGTATTGGCGTCAACGCCAGTCTTCTGGCGGATTCGTCGCGCCTCGTCATCTACAACACGACGCCTGGCTCGGTGACGCCGCAAGGCGACAGCACCCGGCCCCGCCTTCTCCTGGACCGGCTGACCAATGCCCAGCGCGGCTTCTCCGCAGGCTCCGGCATTGGCGATCCTGTCAACGGCTTCCGTTCATCCGTGACCCAGTTTGCCCGGCGTGTTGTCGAGGACCAGGGCGCGAGTGCTACCCAGGCCATCAACATCGACGAGGGCCAGAAGCTTGTGCTGCGCTCGGTCGAGGCGCGCTTTTCCGAGACGGCAGGCGTGTCGATCGATCAGGAAATGTCGGATCTCGTACAGATCCAGAACGCCTATGCCGCGAATGCCCGCGTTGTCGGTGCGGTCAAGGAGCTTTTTGATACCCTGCTGAGAATCGGAGCCTGATAGATGCCCATTTCTCCCCTGGCTCCCGGTGCCTTCAGGTCCAGCAATTCCGCCTATATGCTGACGAACATGCGTCTTTCGCTGGACGATCTGCAACGGCAGCTCGCCACCGGGAAGAAGTCCGAAACCTATGGCCGTCTGGGCGCGCAGCGCATCACGTCGCTCGACATGCGCGCCAAACGCTCCGAGGTGGAGAGCTATCAGTCCACGATCACCATGTTCCAGATCCGTGCGAAGCAGCTCGATCTCGGCCTGACCCAGCTGGGCAAGATTGGTAACGATGTGCGGTCCTCAACCTTCCTGCCGCAATACAATCCCGGCAGCACCGGCAAGACCTCGATGCAGACCTATGCCAGCGATCGCTTCAACGAGGCGGTCGACATGCTCAACCTGCAGATCAACGGCACCTATCTGTTCTCCGGGCGCAGCACCGATGTGCGGCCCGTGCTCGATCCTCAGACGATCCTCAACGGGGACGCGGCAGGACGTGCCGGGGTCTCCCAGATGGTCAGCGAGCGCAAGGCGGCGGATTTCGGCGTCGCTGCCAGCGCCGGGCGCGTGACGCGCGGTGGAGCAGGCACAGCCGCCACGCTGACCGAGGACGGCACGCACCCCTTCGGGTTCAAGCTCACTGCAGCCTCGTCCACGTCGGCGGGCATCAGCGCGGCCCTGACCGCCGGTCCGCCTGCCGACATCACGTTCAACGTCGCGGCCAATCCGGTT
>JANMFA010000342.1:0-4924 GCA_031377545.1 Hyphomicrobiales bacterium
AGTTTGCCTCGACCTTTGTTTTCCGAAACCCCAACGAAACGTCCGCCTGCGGCTGCGGCGAAAGCGTTGCAATCACGCCTGCGCAGTCTCCGGGCGAACTGGCTGTCGCCCACTGACGGCATACGATGGTCATCGACGGCATCCGGGAACTTTTCGAGCCGTCGGGGCCGGTCCAGATCAGGCGGATGTTCGGAGCGCATGGCATTTTCCGCGATGGCAGGATGATTGCGCTTGAAGACGGTGGCATGATCTGGCTCAAAGCCGATGATGTTTCCCAAGTCGATTTTGTGGCGGCAGGTTCACGCCCGTTTGAATATGAAAAGAAGAGCGGCAGTATCACCGTGATGAGCTACTGGCTCCTGCCAGAGGCCGCCCATAACGATCCCGATGTCATGCGGGATTGGGTGATACTGGCGGAGCGGGCGGCTCAGCGCACGGCCACTGCCACTGCCATTTCAGCCAGGAAGTTGGCTGGTTCGAGGGTGAAAGCCACAAAATCGAAAACCATCGCAAAACCCTGAATTTCTTGGCCTCTCAAGGCTTGCATCCCCGCCGTGATGCAGGTATCACGCGCACTCTTCCGGTTCGGCTTGCCGACGGAACGAGGCGCCCGTAGCTCAGCTGGATAGAGCACCAGACTACGAATCTGGGGGTCAGAGGTTCGAATCCTTTCGGGCGCGCCAATTCTGTTCAAATCCGTGACTGCCCATTCGGGGCGTTTTTCAGATCGGCGGCAGACAGGCATCTCCGGGACGTGCAGTCCGGATCGCGGCTTTCTTCACGGCAGATACACGCCGCCGTTCACATGCATGGTCTGGCCGGTGATGTAGCGTGCCTGCGGTCCCGCCAGATAGCGCACCATTCCCGCCACATCCTCCGGCGTTCCCCGCCGTCCAAGAAGCGTGGTCCGGTTGGCGTGATGACCGGGCTCATGGCCCACGCGGACCGTCTCGATCATGCCCGGCGACACGAGGTTCACTGTTATGCCCGAAGATGCCAGATCATGAGCCATGGCCTTGGTCATGCCGTCGAGCCCAGCCTTGGCCGCAATCACATGCACGCGGTCCTTCGCCCCGGTATAGGCCGTAAGCCCGCCAATGTTCACGATGGCTGCGTGATCGCTCGCCTTGAGGGCTGCCAGTGCCGCGCGCGCGCAGATGAACGGTCCTTCCAGCGCCACGCTGGTGACCGAGCGGAATTCAGCGAGCGTCATCCGGTCGAAAGGTACTTCGGTCCGCACGGCAGCATTGTTCACGAGGATATCGAGCCCGCTGAATTGCGAAAGCGTTCCCGCGACGAGTGCCGCGACAGACGCCTCGTTGGTCACGTCGGTCAGCATCGCGGCGGCGCGCCCTCCGCGGTTTTCAATGATCGCAACGGTTTCCTGCAATCCGGGCAGATCCGACCGCGCCGTGACCATCACGGCGGCACCACCAGCCGCGAGATCGCAGGCAATGGCACGGCCGATATTGCGGGCTCCGCCGGTGACAAGAGCCGTTCTGCCCGTGAGTTCGCCTGTCATGTTGTCGCTCCGGTCACGCCCTTGCATCCTTCATGTCGAGCGGCCGTCCGCGCATCAGCGCATCGATCGCGGCGAGCACCCGCTCGCCTCTTGCCATGCTCCAGCCACCGAAGCGGACATTGGCGCGATACTTCGCGACTATCTCCGCATCCGAAAGTGGCGCATTGACGCCGCCGCGCATGTGGCCCTGGCGGAATTCGCGCACCTCGCCATTGCGCAACGTAGCGCGAATATGGCCGGTGTAGGCGCGGGGATAGGGATTGGCAGGATCCACAAGATAGCTGATCTTGGCGGCCAGCGCACGCCGGGCGGGATCTCTGATGGCTGAATCCTCGAATGCCCGCAAACCGGCATCGCCGTTCAAAAAACCGACGGCGATACAATCGGGAGACGAGAACTTGGCGGCGTAGCCGTTGGGAGGCGATTGCTTGAGCGCCAGCGGGGACCAGAGACGGTGAACAGTCCCCTCGCCGACTTCGCAGACGATGCTTTCGATATCGTCCGCCAAGACACCGCTTCCCGCGAGCGCGATGGCGCAATCGACATAGGGTTGCGTCATGGTCCCGCATGCGAAGGGCTTGAAGGCGAGCGAAGCGCCAACCCAGTGCACACCAAGGCCTGTCGTAATCTGCGTGAAGTCGGGCGTCCGCGAAGGTGCAAAGGCCTTGAAGAACCCATGTGCGCCTTCGAAGACCGTGGGAGGCCCCGAGACCCCGCCCTGTGCCAGCGCCACGGCACGGATGCCGCTTTGCGCCGCAAGGCCCGCATGGAGCCGCTTTGTCGAGGAGCCATCCGCAAGATACTCGATGATGCCCGATGCCATTGACCCGGAGATGCCAAGCGCTCTGGCGGTGGCCTCGTCCGGCAGCTTGAGAAGCGTGGCCACGGCAGCCGTCGTCGCCATGGCACCCAGTACAGCGGTTGGATGGAAGCCCGCCTTGTGAATCGCCTGTGGCGCAACCAGCGCGCTCCGGCACATGATCTCGACGCCCACTGCGACGGCACGTACAACCGCCTCGCCCGCGAGTCCTTCGCGCTCAGCGACGGCCAGAACCGCAGGCACGACCGGCGCGCCTGCATGAACCGGACCACCCTCGAACGTGTCGTCGAAGTCCTCGCCGTGGGCGGCTGTTCCGTTGATCAGGGCGGCATCGATGGCGGTAAAACGGCCTTTGTGTCCGACAGCTGTGGAAGCACCCCGCCCTTCGGCCGCTTTCAGGCATCCAGCGACGTAGTCCGTTCGTCGCGCCGCGGCGCAAAGCCCGGCTACGTCGATGAGCAGGCGGTGCACCATGGCGCGTACCTCTGGTGGAACCGGCATCGCACCCGAAGCCACAGCCTGTGCAAAGCGTCCGATTTCGAATGCGACAGTCGGTGAGGACAAGGCTGCATCTTTCATGCGGAAATGCCTTTTGGCTTGCGTGTCTCCCGGATCTCCCGGGACAGCGAGAACACGACGAAGATTGTTGCAACGATCAGCAGCCCAAGGCCGATCCTGTCCTCGAGAAAGATCATGTGGTCACCATCCGAAAGCAGCAGCGAGCGGCGATAGCTGCCTTCGATCATCGGCCCCAGGACAACGCCAAGCACCGCGGGCAGGAAGGGGAAGTCATTGAGACGCATCAGGTATCCGATCACGCCCCCTGCCAGTACCAGGCCGATGTCGAACATCGTGGCGTTGATTGTGTAGATTCCCGAAAGCACGAGCGCAAAAACAAACGCGGACAGATAAGGCCGCGGTCGGTTGACCAGCCACATACAGACCGGAAGGATGAGAATGCCGACGAGGATCTGCCCCAGCGTCGCCACCAGCGAGCCGGTATAGAGACCAAGGATCACGTCGTTATTTTGCTCGAACAGGCGGGGCCCTGGCAGCAGGCCATGGATCAGCAACCCGCCCAGCAGCACGGCTGCGGAATTGGAGCCCGGGATGCCGAACGACAGCAGCGGGATCAACGAGGTGGATGCCACGGTATTGTTGGCCGCCTCCGGTGCCGCGATGCCCTCCGGTGAGCCTTTTCCGAATTCTTCCGGACGCGACGACCAGCGCTTCGCCTCGTTGTAGGCCATGAAAGCCGCGATGGAACCGCCGCCACCCGGCATCAGCCCTTCAAACGTTCCCGTGACGCAGCCAATGCCTTGAGGTTTGGCGAGCCGCTTCATCATCGCCCAGCCCGGCAAGACGATCCGCACCTTGCTTTCCGCCGTGGCGTCAAGCCCCTTGGTTCCGGACTGCATGAGCAGTTCGCTGACCGCAAACAGCCCGACCATGACAAGAATGGGCTTTATCCCGCCGATGAGGTCCGGCAGGTTGAACGTAAAGCGCGACACGCCCGAAATTGGATCGGTGCCGATCGTCGACACCATCAGGCCCACGATGGCAGCCGCGAGGCCCTTCAGCAGCGAACCGCCCGAAAGGGATGCGATAATGCTGATGCCAAGGATGCCGAGGCCGAAGTAGGATGCCGGCGTGAACAGCAGTGCCAGGCGCGACAGCGGCTCGGTCATCGTGACCAGAAGCGCCAGCCCCACCAGACTTCCCACAACACCGGACCAGAGTGAAATGCCCAGTGCCTCGCCGGCCCTGCCCTGGCGCTTCATTTCGTAGCCGTCGATCACGGTTGCGGCGGCCGAGTTGGTGCCGGGCGTGCGGATCAGGATCGCCGGGATCGATCCGCCATACTCCGCCCCGATATAGGTGGAGCTGAGCAGCACAATCGCGATCATTGGATCCATGCCGTAAGTGAACGGCAAGAGCAGCGCCATGGTGATGGACGCCGAGATCCCCGGCAGTGCCCCGCCGATGATTCCCCAGACAAGACCGGCCAGCGCTGCAGGCAGCAGCGGCGTGGTGATCAGCAGCGTCAGGCTGCGCGAAAGATCTTCCATGGAGCCGACTCAGCCTTTCGTCAGCAATGCGAGCAGCGCCGAGAACGGCTGCTCGGAACCCAGGAAGAGAACGAAGGCGAGCCAGAAGCCAAGCCCTCCGCCCGCAGCCACGGCAACCAGTTTCAGGGACAACGCCTGCCGCTCATACATCGCGACGGCGACGATCAGCGCAGCGATCCCCAACGCAAAGCCGACCTGCGGGGCAACGACCATGTAGCCGATGCCGATGAGCACGAAGCCAAGCGCTCGGCCCAGCGGGGCATGCTCATATTTCTCCGCGCCGTCATCACTTGTGACAGCCGCAGGTCGCCGCCCTGCCAACAGACTTTTGCTGAGAATGAGCACGGCAACGACGCCCAGAGCGGCAGCCAGAAGCTTGGGCAAGCCATCGGCACCGACTTCATCGGACAAAGAGCTCGATGGGATGGAGCGGGTAAGCCAATAGTAGCCTGCTGCCAGCGCAAGCAGCAGGAGCCCGGCGATACTGTCCTTGGAGATCGTCACGTTGTCCTT
>JANMFA010000343.1:0-10892 GCA_031377545.1 Hyphomicrobiales bacterium
GCCATAGAACTTGCCGCGTGCGGCATCGGTCGTGTCGCCAGCATAGACAAGGCCGGCATAGGACATGATGCGCCCCATCAGGTCTTCCAGCGACTCGAAGCGCAGGATCGCGGCATGCATGGTTTTTGCCGCATCCTTGCCATGCAGCATGCTCTCGAGCTTGCCGCGATAATCCGCAGCGAATGTGGCCGCATCTGTGGCCGAACGGGCGAGATCAGCGGCAAATTCCTTCGAATCCATCGCCGGATACAGATGCTCCAGCCGCCATTCCGGCATCGCCCCCAGATCCGCGTCTTTCGCTGCCACCTGCATCGCCATCAGTCTCTCCCGCATTGCACTCCCGACATAGGCAAGGCGGCATGACTTGTCATCCCCGGTGAGGGACAGCAACGACAAAGAGCCTCTTCACAATTTTGTCGTGGCGGGCTTAGATATGAACATGACGCGGATTCGTTCGCTTCATGTATGGATAGCTTGTGGTTCGGTCTGATCCGGCACGCGTTCATGTCCGGGTTGGAGCCACCTGAAGGCGGGAGGCTTCCGAGATTTGACGATTCATGTTGCTCCGCCCCTGTTGCGGGAAGCCTCTCCGGACGGTTGTCCGGCTCTCGTTCTCAACGCCGATTACCGGCCCCTGAGCTACTATCCCTTGTCGCTGTGGAGCTGGCAGGACACGCTGAAGGCGGTGTTCCTGGACCGCGTCAACATCGTCTCGGAATATGAAACCGTGGTGCGCAGCCCCACGGCGGAGTTCCGGCTGCCCTCGGTGGTCTCGCTCAAGACCTATGTGCAGCCCTCGCGCCACCCCGCCTTCACGCGGTTCAACGTGTTCCTGCGTGACAAATTCGTCTGCCAGTATTGCGGCGACAGGGATGAGCTGACCTTCGACCACGTGGTCCCCCGCTCCAAGGGCGGGCTCACCTCGTGGGAGAATGTCGTCGCCGCGTGTTCGTGCTGCAATCTGACCAAGGGCGACAAGATGCCGGCGGTCGCCAAGATGTTCCCGCAGCAGAAGCCCTTCGCGCCGACCGTGAATGATCTCCACCGCAACGGCAGGCTCTTCCCGCCGAACTACCTGCACAACAGCTGGATGGATTACTTGTACTGGGATACCGAGCTGGAAACGTAGCGGTTTCCACGCCAGCCCCGGATCGCAATCGTCGCGATCACGAAGGACACCATCGCGTTCCATCCCGCCAGGCTCAGGCCAAGGATGCGGAACGGCGCTTCCGTGCAGCTTACAAGCCTGGTGTTGTTCATCGCGCTGATCAGGTCGCCCACGCTGGCAGGCCCGGTCGCGATCTTGCCGCCGCAATCCGGCGGGCCCTGCCACCAGCCCCATTCGACACCGGCGTGATGGACGCCCAGCGCCACACTCACCATGAAGATCGCAGCCAGCATGGCGAAGGCGGGCCGTGCCGCCAGCCGCAGCTTCATCGGCCCGGCGACAACCCAGGCGAAGGCCGCGAGAGGCACGCCGAAATAATAGGGCCAGCGCTGCAGCAGGCACAGCTTGCAGGGGATGTAGCCCAGGCCATACTCGCTGAACCACGCGCCACAGATGGTGGCGGCGGACAGGCCCAGCAGCACAGCCGCCCGCTTGTCCGGCCCCTTTGCGGCGTATTCATACAGCAAGCTGAGGGAGGGAAATCTCACAGGATGGCCTTCACCAGAAAGAACCCACCAACAATGGCAGCAAGCACCGCTCCCATGATCAACCCGCCATGTTTGTCCATCACGGCTTTGATGGGGCCGCCGAAATGCGTCAGAACAGCGGCGACGCCAAAAAACCGCGCACCCCGCGTGATGATGGACAACACCACGAACCAGAACAGGTCATAGCCCGCGATGCCGCTGGCGATGGTCACGAATTTATAGGGGATCGGCGTCAGGCCCTTGATCAGGATCAGCAGCGCGCCGTATTCGCGGTAAAGCGCCAGCAGGTTGTCGATCTTGTCCTTTCCGCCGTAGAGCGAAATCAGCCACTGCCCGATCGTATCCCAGAAATACACGCCGATGGCATAGCCCGCGAGGCCGCCGACGACCGAGGCGATCGTGCAGATCAGCGCGTAGTGATAGGCTTTCTTCGGCTGCGCCAGCGCCATGGGTGCCAGCACCACATCGGGCGGAATGGGAAAGAACGAGCTTTCCGCAAACGATACCGCGCCCAGCGCATAGGGCGCGGAAGGGCTGGCAGCGAGCGACAGGGTCCAGTCGTAGAGGCGCTTGAACATGGAGGCCCTGATAAGCTGCTTCGGTTAAATTTTCCATGTTTCAGTTGCGTTTTGTGGGTAGGCGGGGGAAGAGGCGACGTTCCCTTCCTTCTCCCCTGGGAGAAGGTGGTCAGCGAAGCTGATCGGATGAGGGAGAAACACGACGATCAGGGATTCTCCCTCATCCGTCATGCGTTCCGCATGACACCTTCCCCCACGGGGGAAGGACAAGGACTAGGCATGCCCGAAACCTTCACCATCGACGCCGAAACCGCAGGCGAGCGCCTCGACAAGACACTGGCGAAGCTCTCGCCGGACCTCTCCCGCACGCGCATCCAGGCCATCGCCGAAGAAGGCCATGTCAGCGTCAACGGCAAGCCCGAGACCACGATGTCGCGCAAGCTGGCGGCGGGCGATGTCATCGGCCTCATCCGCCCCGAAGCGGTGGACCCGATCCCGAGGGGCGAGGCGATCCCGCTCACAGTGGTCTATGAGGACGACGACCTGATCGTCATCGACAAGCCGGCGGGTCTTGTCGTGCATCCCGCGGGCGGCCACGAGACGGGCACGCTGGTCAATGCGCTGATCGCGCATTGCGGCGAGAGCCTGTCAGGCATCGGCGGCGTCAAGCGGCCCGGCATCGTCCACCGGCTGGACAAGGACACCTCCGGCCTGCTGGTCGCGGCCAAGAACGACCGGACGCATCAGGCGCTCTCGGCGCAATTCGCGGATCACGGCCGCACCGGGCCGCTGGAGCGCGCCTATATCGCATTGGTCTGGGGCAGGCCCAACCGCCACAACGGCGAAATCCGCACGCAGATCGACCGCAGTCCCGTGGCACGCGAGAAAATGGCCGTGGCCCCGGAAGGCAAGGGCCGCACGTCGATCACGCATTTTGAGGTGGAAGAGACCTTCGAAGGCATAGACGGTCGCCCGCTGGTGAGCCGCGTGACCTGTCGGCTGGAAACAGGCCGCACCCACCAGATCCGCGTCCACATGACCTCCATCGGCCATCCGCTGCTGGGCGATGATCTCTACGGCGGCGGCTTCAAGACCAAGGCGAACCATCTGCGGCCAGAGGCGCAGGCGGCGCTGAAGGCGCTGGGGCGGCAGGCGCTGCATGCGGCGGTGCTGGGGTTCGAGCATCCCGGCACGGGGGAAGTGATGCGGTTCGAGAGTGCGTTGCCGGAGGATATGGCGGTGTTGCTGGGGGTTTTGGGGGGCTGAAGGGGGGTGTGGGTTTTTGCAGCGGATTTGTGCAACTCTCCACGGAAGGACGGGGCCAACACTGGCGCACTCTGTTGCAACAGAGCTGATTGGAGAGTGTTTGATGCGGTGACACATATCCCCGTGAAATCCGTTCCATCTCATTGTCCGCACGACAGTGCGGCCATGTTATTGAACGGCACGGTCAGGGAAACCCTCCGTACATCTGCGTTTCCTGTCGCGTGGCCCGCTCCGGTTTTCAGTATATCTGCAACGCAAGAACACTGCCCGGTCCAATCATCAATCCCCAGCTGTCGTCAGTGCCGACCACGAGCTCGCCCGTGTGGTTGGGCTTTCCCGCGATCGTCAACACGTACCTGTATTTGCCGGGTTTGAGGTCGAGCATTGGCCCATCCGGCGTTTTGGAGCTGCCGGTGCCAGGCGCGACCTTGATGGTCTTGTTGTCGATTTTCAACGAAGCGTCTGAGTCGCCGAGATTACCCAGAATCACCTTCGCTTTGCCGGGTTGCGGCAGGATTCCGGCTTTCGCAGCCTCTGCGGGATTCTTCACAACCAGGCTGACCGTCGTTTGCTTGTCCTTGCGCCCCAACGCCAGCGTCGCGGGTCCTTCGGGAGACGTGAAGGCGAGTGCGACATTGCCTGGCTTGATCACTGCGCCCTCGGCTTGCTCCTTCCACTCCCGTTTCGTCAGCTCGCGGCGGTAGAAGGCCAGCACCGACCCGATGTCTGATGGAATCAGCGCGTTGTAATCGCGGCGGAATACGGCACCGCCTCCCTTCAGGCTCCAGGTGCCCGGCGCGCTCATCGTGTGCTTCTTGGGTACAGGAAAACCCGCTTTGTCTTCCGCTTCGAGCCGCTCGGTCTCCCGGTTCGGATCGGCGGGCACCTGCAAGCCTGTCCCGTCAGCAGACACCCTGGCGTTGGCACCGAACAGCATGACAGTCATGCCGATCTTCTGCGCGCCCTTGGTAAAGTCCAACCGAACCATGTTCGGATTATCGATCGGGGAGCGCACTTCCTTCCAGCCCAGCCCCTTCAATTCGGTGCGATAAAACCCAGCGACTGATTTGGGCGTGGACGACGATGTGAATTCGAGCTTGCCGTCCTCGCCATTGAACGTCACCGCGGTAGAATTCTCCGGCAGCGGGATCGGCGTATTCGCGCCAGCGAGCGAGCGCAGCGTCTCAACCGGCGCGCTGGCGGCGGCTGTCGATGCCGCAAGGCGCTTCGCCTCGGATGCAGCCATCAGACCATCCGCCTGACGGCGCGCATCACTGAGCCATCTGGCGTCGGCCTCCTGCTTGAGGCGGGCTCGCGCGGCGATCGCCGACGGCGCGAGTTGGGCAACCAGGCGAACGTCGGTAAGGTCATGCAGCTGGCGAAGCTCGAGCATTGCCGTGTCGTCCGGCTTTGCGAAGGTCACCCGTGCCGCGGTGTCGCTGATGCTCGCGCCCGCGGTCTGTTCCTGATAGCCGCGGCTGGTCAATTCGCGGCGATAGAAGGCTAGAACGACAGGGACTTCGGCGATCACCAGGGCCGTCGCTTCACGCCGGGGCGAATCCGCGCTGCCGGTTCCGCCGGATTGCTTGTAGTTTTGCGATGCAGGAAGGCCAGCGAAGTCCTGATAGAAAGCCAAATCCTGGGGGAGCGCAAACGGTGCCGTTCGCAAATCCACTGTGGTCTTGCCCTGGGCATCGCGTTGCAGCGTCAATTGAGCCGGCGGCCACTGACGCTCGCGACCCGCACGATTAAAGTACATCCGCCTGCCGTTCTCGATTGCATCGCTGAGCCTGGCATTGGGCCAGCGTGCTGCGATGGCTGCGCCATCAAGTGGCGACCAGCCTTCGGCGGCAAGACCCTTGATGAAGAAATCCATCGCGGCGTCGACGGTCATGCCAGTCGTGCAACGAAGATATGGCCTGTTCTCATCATAGATGATGTCCGCCGCATCCTCGGGGAACGGAACATTGGCCGGGATCGAGTTATTGTGGCTATATCCGATGCGTGATCGATCAGCTTTGCCGTCCGCGTTGCTGAAAGAAACGTAGATCCCCAATCGATCCTTTTTGTAGCGCTCGGATTGCGGTGTATCCGGTGTGCGATAGCGCTTCCACCCCTGGCTGTTCAGTGCTTTCTCCGTCGCAAGCGCTGCATTTGCTCTGGAAGCAGGATACACATAGGTAATCGAACTGGAGGATGGTCGATCAGTGCTGATTTCCGCACCCTCTGGGCGCGGTACGGTTGAGATATCGAATCCACTTTGGGCAAAAGCGCTGGATGAGGCGCAGGCGAGAACTGTAAAAGCGGCCAGCATTGAAAGGCATCGCAAGAGAGATGTCCTGCCAGCAACGTTTCCGGATAGGAACATGAATGTCTCCTTTGCCTAGAACGCCAGCCGATTGGCCTTCGGCCACCTTATCCTCCTGAGGTGAAACTGCAACGAGCCTATTGTTCTGCGGGCAAACGCGTCTTTGGCGGCCAAGCTTGGCCCATGAAACGTCACGAGAGGGTTCCAATATGCGATTGATCCTGGCCATCACCGCTTGCTTCATCTTCCCCATCAGCACGGCCTATTCAGCAGAAGGCTACCTCGGCACTTGGTCGGAGCAGCAGTCCAACTGCCAGGCGGCGGCGCGGGTGCAACGCGACACGGTCTATCGCTTGCATGCGAAGGGCGGGGTGGCGTTTCCGGAATTTGGCTGCGAACGCGCCGTTTATCGTAAAACGTCCCGGGGATGGCACGTCAAGGCCAACCGCTGTGACGGCGACGTGCGCGGTGCGAGGGAACCCTTCGACCGCCAGTTCGATATCGTGCTCGACGGAAATATCCTTCGGTTAAGGTCCCCGCACATCGCCAGCAAAGTACTGCTGCGCTGCTAATTGCCGGATTTATGGGCGACAGCATGAACCTCGGCACCGGGTGTTATGCCAATGGTTCCAGTGCAAAATTCGTGATTGTTGCAACGCCCAACCGGCGCATTCTCCACGGCACAACCGGAATCCACCGCCTCCTGGCGCGGCCTCTTCACATCATCTTGCATATTGTCTTTCGTTCCGGGCAGCCTTGCAGCGCGCCGCAGCCTTGCAGGAGCAGCATGCACGACACAATAGTGATAATTAAAACAGATATCCGACATTTCCTCACAGCAAATCTGATCTTCAAATTTTATAGATACGATACAGAGTAAATTTTATTAGCATACAACGATGGCTGGAATCTGTCCGACATATCCCATAGTTCTTGATCGTCACATCACCGTTATTTTTTTCACTGCTTCGTCGCAAACACGAACCCGGCCACCTGATCCCTCCCCGCCAGCGGGGAGTGTGTCGCCGCAGATCACGGGTGCGGCGGCCTATCTCCTGCCTGCCACTCCGGTTCGCTTCTGGTCACCACCTCCCCCACGAGCTGGGGGATCAGGCCCTCACCCGCTCGTGATCACTGCCATCTTTCCGCCACACAGGAACTGAACTATAACCATCGTTATCGGTTGGCTTGTTAGCAGCCGTTCATAGATCTGCCTCAGTCGGGGGGATCAAGGAGGATACCATGGCTTCTGCCACGATGCCTGCCCTTGCAGGCGATATGGGTTTAACCCGTTATCTCACGGAAATCCGCAAGTTTCCGCTTCTGGAGCCCCAGAAGGAATATATGCTGGCCAAGCGCTTCCGCGAACATGATGATTCCAAGGCGGCTCACCAACTCGTGACCTCGCATCTGCGCCTCGTGGCGAAGATTGCGATGGGTTATCGCGGCTATGGCTTGCCGATTGGCGAAGTGATGTCGGAGGGCAATGTCGGCCTGATGCAGGCGGTCAAGCGCTTCGAGCCGGACCGCGGCTTCCGGCTGGCCACCTATGCCATGTGGTGGATCAAGGCCTCGATCCAGGAATACATCCTGCGCTCGTGGAGCCTTGTGAAGATGGGCACCACCGCCAACCAGAAGAAGCTGTTCTTCAACCTGCGCAAGGCCAAGAGCCAGATTCAGGCACTGGGCGAGGGCGATCTGCGCCCCGATCAGGTGGCGGTCATCGCCACCAAGCTGGGCGTGGAGCAACGGGAAGTCATCGAGATGAACCGCAGGCTGGGCGGTGACAGCTCGCTGAACGCGCCGCTCAGCGCCGATGGCGACAGCGGCGACTGGCAGGATTTCCTGGTCGACGATGGCGTCACGCAGGAAACGATGGTGGTTGACGGCGAGGAGAAGGACAACCGCTCGCTGGCACTGTCACGCGCCATGGCGACCCTCAATCCGCGTGAGCGCCGCATCATCGAGGCGCGCAAACTCGTCGATGATCCGATCACGCTGGAAGAGCTTTCCACGGAATTCAATGTCAGCCGCGAGCGCGTGCGCCAGATCGAGGTCCGGGCGTTCGAAAAACTGCAGGAGGCCGTGGTGAAGAACCTGGCCGCGATCGAGGCGCAGCCGGCAGGCAGGCCGCAACTCGCGGCCTGAGGCGCTGCTCCAACGAGAAAAGAAGCCGCGCAAATCGCGCGGCTTCTTTTGTGTCAGGCCTGCTGGCCTGGTTCAGACAGCGGGCAAGGGTGTCGCTCCACCCGGGAACTCCTGCTGCGTCGGTTTGGCGTTCCGGGCATTGGCCCGCGCCACGATAGCCTGACGGTTCACCGACTTGCGCTCCTGGTCGATCCGGCGGATGAGCAGTTCCGCCCGCTCGATGCTGCCCAGCAGCGCCAGAATGGTGCCCCGCTCGCCGGCTCCGGCATTGGGTCCGAGGGCCAGCGTCCTCGCGCGCATGTCCTCCAGCTCGGGGAAGCTGACATGCATTGCTGGCATTGTGGGTGCCTTGACGCCGTAGTCCGGCAGAATGTTCCGGAGAGAGGCTTCAAGCTTGTCCAGCGCGACCTTGACGATCTGTTGCGAAGGCTCGCTGTAGTTTTCCCGTTTCACGCGGCGCGCCACCTGATGCATGGACTCGGCAAGTGCCGCTGTGAAATCAGCCTCTTCGATGAGACTGGCGACGAGGTCGAGCTGTTCATAGGGCAGGTCCGCCTTGAGCAGGGCCGAGGTATAGGACCGGATATCACGGCTCAGAACATCGGTTGCGGCATAGTGGTCGCCCGGGTCGGCGGGGGCCTGTTTCGAGCCGCGCGCGATATCGAGGAAGAGCGCTCCGGCCTCCAGGTGCCGCTTGGTTTCCTGCTGCACGGCAGGCACGGCTTTGGCGAAATCATTGGCGATTTCAGCAGACAGGAATTTTGGCGCGGAGTAATCCTCGACATCCTCTGCATCGGTGCGGCCAACGCGGCTGAGCACCCGCTCGAAGACACCGACGAAGGGGAACAGCAGGGCGGTGTTGAAGATATTGAAGAAGGTCGAATAGAGACCGACCGCGACAGCCACAAGCGGGAACGTTTCCTTGCCATTGACCATCACGGCAACGCCGGGATCACCGCCAAACCATTGCATGACGTATTTCAGGATATCCATCGACACAAAGAACAGCGGGATCGTCACGAGCACGCCAATGATGTTGAAGGATATGTGCGCATAGGCCGCTCGTTTCGCGTTCTTGGACAGGTTCCAGGACGCCATCCATGAGGTGATCGTCGTGCCAAGGTCAGCACCCAGTGAAAAGGCGACAGCGGTTTGCCAGTCGAGAATGCCGGCTCCGCCCAGGCCCATCACGATCCCGATGGTGGCTGACGAGGAGTGGATCAGCGCCGTGATGACGGCCGCTATGACGACGCAGATCAGCAGGTTGACGTAGGTGTCGGCTTTCAGGGTTCCGATTGCGCTCATCACTTCCGGCATGTTGCGCAAGGGGCGCAGGCCGCCTGTCATCAGGTTCAGACCGTAGAAAATCAGCGCGAAACCCATGCAGGCCAGTGCGATGTTGCGGATCTTCTCGGTTTTGGCAAAGACATAGACGAGCGCGAAAATGCCGGAAAAGATCAACCCCAACGGGCCAAGCGGCAATGCGATCAGCCCGTTCCCGAGCGTGGTGCCGATATTGGCGCCCATGATCACGCTGATCGCGGGGCGCAGCGCCACCACGCCGGCATTCACCAGACCCACCGTCATGACCGTCATCGCAGTGGAAGACTGGATCACACCTGTGATGAGTGTGCCGGCAAGCACGCCCTTGATCGGTGTGCCGGCAGCCCTCGCGAGGAAGGCGCGCATCTTGTTGACGGAGAGCGATTGAATGCCGTTCGACATGAACTCAAGGCCCAGCATGAAGATGCCAAGCCCGCCGATCACCGGAACGAGAATGTCCTTGAAGATGTCGATGTTCATATCAGCCCGCCCTTGGTGTCAAATAGTCGTTCAGATGGAAGTCCGCATTTTCCCCCTAGCCACCGATCCGGACCGGCCTCGCCCAGTGCTGCTTGATCAGCGTCACCAGATTGGGAGGCAGCGGAACGTAGCCAAGCTCTGTTGCATCAGCGGAGCCCTTGTCGAAGGCCAACCGGAAGAGATCATGCACCCTGCCGAAGCGCGCCACTGTCCGACCGGCGACTGGCATCACCACGAATGTGGCGGCTGCGATCGGGTAGGCGGCATCTCCGGCCTGATTGGTCAGGGATGCAAAGAAATCCTTGGAGTTGGCCCAGTCGACGGCACTTGCCGCAGCTTGCACGCCCGCCTGGTCCGGTTTGACGAACTGGCCTGAACGGTTCTGGATCGCGGCGAAGGGGAGGTTGGCGCGTGCGACCTGTCCATATTCGAGATAGGCGATAGCCCCTTTGGTTGCCCGTGCCGCACGCAACACGCCCTGCGTGCCTTCCGCGCTTGTTCCCAGAGGCCAGGACAGGAGTGTTGCGGTGCCATACTTCTGTTTCCACTCGTCGCTGACCGCCGAAAGGAATTCCGTGAAGACGGCGGTCGTTCCCGATCCATCCTTGCGGTGCGTCACGCTGATCCTGAGGTCAGGAAGGTTCAGCCCGGGGTTGCTGGCCTTGATGGCTGGGTCAGACCAGTTCTGAATTTTGCCGAGATAGACATCGGCCAGGACGGCCCCCGTCAGGCGCAGGTTACCTGCGCCGATTCCGTCAAGATTGCTGACGATTGCCACGCCTCCCATGACGATGGGGAATTGTTGCTGCCCCCGCTTGGCAAGCTCGTCGGGCGAGACCGGAGCGTCGGTTGCGGCGAAATCCAGTTCCGGCTGATCAAGGCGCATAAGCCCGCCAAGCGAGCCGACCAGTTCATAGTCTACCTTCCAGTCCGGTGAGACGAAGTCTCCGCCATCGGCCCGCGCGTCCTGATACGCCTTGGCCCATCGCGTGATGACGGGCGCTGCAAATGTCGAGCCTGCTCCGCGAATGGGTTCAGCAGCGACCATAGGACTGAAACCCAGCACGCTGGCGGCGATGACAATCCTTGCCAGCCCGAGTTCGCGCTTGCGAAATTGAACAGTCATAGTCACCATACTCGCCTCGACGCGCTTGCAGCACTCGCCTGGCTGTCGCGGCGCACCGGCGTCGACC
>JANMFA010000430.1:0-7383 GCA_031377545.1 Hyphomicrobiales bacterium
TCGGCCCGGCGGTTCTGCGTTGCGCGGAACTGGTCGTCGATCGCGCCAAGCACCTCGCTGCCACGGCGGGTGAGTACGGTGGGCTTGGCGGGGGTCAGGATCTCGAATCCGGTTGGCCGGGCCTGGGCGACAGCACCGGGAACGGCGTCCATCGGCGTCAGTCCGACAATCGGCTTGATCTCGATTCCCTGGTGCGCGTAGCTCATCACCTCATGCCACACCATGGCGGGCAACGAGCCGCCTGTCATGTTGTTGGTCGTCGAATAATCATCGTTTCCAAGCCAGACAGCCGCCACCATGTTGCCGGTGTATCCGACATACCAGGCGTTGCGATAGGCATCGGTCGTCCCGGTCTTGCCGGCGGAGCGGATGCCGGGCAATGCGGCGCGCCTGCCTGTGCCCTCTTCCGGAACCTTGGACATCAGATAGTTCATGTCGTTGGCCACTTCCGGCCGCATGATCTGGACGGGCTTCGGTCCGTCCCTGTCGCGCCGGTAGATCAGGTCGCCTCGGCTGTTGTGAATCTCGAGGGCGGCATAGGGGTCGACGCGCTTGCCGGCATTGGGGAAGGCGGCATAGCCCTGCGCCATCTCGACCACCGTCATCTCGACCGAGCCGATTGGCATCGAGGGTGTGTCGGTCATCGGCGATGTCACACCCATCCGGCGCAGGAGGCGCACGATGGTGTCGCGCCCCTCGCGGGCGGCACGGGCGACGTGGTTGGGATGCTTGTCCTGGCCGAGGGCAATCGAGAGCTGGACGGGGATGGTGTTGGTCGAGCGGGCCATAGCGGCCGTAATCGGCTGGGCGCCGCCAAACGAGCGACCATAGTTCTGCGGGCACCAGTTGCCGATACAGGTGGAACGGTCGACCACCGTGGAATTGCGGTTGACCTTGCCTGCTTCCAGAGCCGCGGCATAGACGAAGGGCTTGAAGGAGGAGCCGGGCGCGCGCTGCGCGTCGGCGGCGCGGTTGAACTGGCTTGTGCCGTAATCGCGTCCACCCACCATGGCGCGCATGGCGCCATCGATGTCCATCACGACGAGCGCACCGGATTCCACGTCATATTGGTCGCCATGCTGGCGCAGCAGCGTTTCCATCGCGGATTCGCTGCGCCGCTGCAGGTTCATGTCGAGGGAGGATTTGATGGTGACCACGCGGTCGTTGCCGAGCTTGCCGGCGTCCATCAGCTTCTTGGCCTCGCCGAAGGCCCAGTCGAGATAGTAATCCGCCGTGGTGTCACGCCGCCGGTCCACCGGCGTCGCCGGATTGCGGCGCGCCGCGTAGATCTGGCCCTCGGTCAGGAATCCCGCTTCCACCATGTTGGACAGCACGTCATTGGCACGGGCACGGGCGGCTGGCAGGTTCACATGCGGTGCGTATTTCGTCGGTGCCTTGAACAGGCCGGCCAGCATGGCGCTTTCGGCAAGGGTCAGATCCTTGACCGACTTGCCGAAATAGAAATCCGCCGCTGCCGTCGCACCGAAGGCACCGCCGCCCATGTAGGCGCGGTCGAGATACAGCTTGAGAATGTCGCGCTTGGACAGTCGACTTTCCAGCCACACCGCAAGAAAGGCTTCCTTTATCTTGCGCTCGATCGAGCGCTCGTTGTTGAGAAACAGGTTCTTGGCCAATTGCTGCGTGATGGATGAACCGCCCTGGACCACGCCGGACGCTCGCGTGTTGACGCTGATAGCGCGTGCGGTGCCGACAAAATCAATGCCGTAGTGCTCGTAGAAGCGTCGGTCTTCGGTGGCGAGAACGGCTTTGAGCAACAGTTCCGGCATGTCCTCGAGACGGGCCGAATCATCGTGCTTGATGCCGCGCTTGCCAATCTCGGTGCCGTATCGGTCGAGAAAGACCACCGCGAGATCCTGCTTTTTCAGCCAGTTCTCGTCCGCAGTCTCCTTGAAGGCCGGGATTGCCAGAAACAGCATGACGATGCTGCCCGCCGTGCCGAGCGTCATCGCCTCGCCCGCCAGATTGACCGCAAGCCTGCGGCCTCCCGTGAGGTTGAAACGGTCCATCGCGATCGTGAGCCGGTCGTACCAGTCCGCGATGCGGCGACCGAAGGAAAACAGGCTGTGGTCGAAACGTGCATCGACATCCAGCGCCCAGCGCCGGAAGCGTTCCCACAGGCTGCTTTTCCTGTATTCAGTCATCTCCGTCCCGTTGTGGCACGATCTGCTGCCATTCTGTGGCGCTTCCAAGGCGTTCTTGCAAGGGGCGGGCCAGTGGCCCACGATCGCGAATCATCATGCGTTCGCGTGTGGCAGCCTCGGCGGGTTCAGCCAACCAGTCAGGTTTCAATCAAACAGGCTGGAAACGCTCTCTTCCGTCGCAGTGCGCGTGATTGCTTCGCCAAGCAGGTCGGCCACCGAGATGACCCTGATGTTGCGCGCCACCTTCACGGCCTCGCTGGGCTGGATGGAATCCGTGATCACCAGTTCCTTCAGCTTCGAACTCGCGATGCGCGAGACGGCGCCACCGGAGAGCACGCCATGCGTGATATAGGCCGAGACGTCCTTCGCCCCCTTGGCGATCAGCGCTTCCGCCGCGTTGCACAGCGTTCCGCCCGAATCGATGATGTCATCAACGAGAATGCAGGACTTGCCCTCGACATCGCCGATGATGTTCATGACCTCGCTCTCGCCGGCGCGTTCCCGGCGCTTGTCGACGATGGCCAGGGGGACGTCGATGCGCTTGGCCAGCGCGCGGGCGCGCACCACGCCGCCAACATCGGGTGAGACAACCATCGTGTTGCTGGTGTCCATCCGTTCCTTGATGTCGCGCACCATCACCGGGGCACCATAAAGGTTGTCGGTCGGGATGTCGAAGAAGCCCTGAATCTGGCCGGCATGAAGATCGATGGTCAACACGCGGTCAACGCCCGCGGTGGTGATCATGTTGGCGACCAGCTTGGCGGAGATGGGCGTGCGGCCCGATGCGCGCCGGTCCTGCCGGGCATAGCCAAAATAGGGCAACACCGCCGTGATGCGGCGGGCGGACGAGCGGCGCAACGCATCCGAGATGATGAGCAGTTCCATCAGGTGATCATTGGCGGGGAAGGATGTGGGCTGGATGATGAACACATCCTCGCCGCGCACGTTCTCCTGAATCTCGACGAAGATTTCCATGTCGGCGAAGCGCCGCACCTGCGCCCGGGCCAGCGGCTGGCGGATATGCAGGGCGATGGCTTCGGCGAGCGGGCGGTTGGAATTGCCGGAGACAAGTTTCATGGTGTCTTCATATCCCGCAGGAAGCACGAATCCGGCCATGGAGGACAGCCCGATTTTCCCGTACCCCTTAGCAACGGCGTCTTGCTGCCACAAGCATCACAAGACCGTCCATGTGGGCGATAGGCCCTGCAATTCACAGGCCGTTACTGTGCGGCGACCAGGCTGGCCGCCCGGCGTGCCGCAGTGGCAGGCGGGCCACCTGTGCGGGAAGCCACGGCTTCCGGCGTTGCCGCGAGAAACTCAGCGATCTCATCCAGTGCCTTGAAAGCCACGGCCTGCACTTGCGGATCATTGACAGCGGACCAGCCCTGGCCCGATGCCAGCGGCTCCTGACCGCTGAAACGCTTCGCGCGCTTGCGCTGGGCATCGAAGATATCGAACGCCCAGGAGAGTTCCGCCTTGCCATCGGAGAGGGCGTTGGCAGCGAGATAGCCGCGCACCTGGTAGCGTGGCTTGCCGTCGATCCCGACGATGGTGATGTCACGCCGCGCGGCCTGCTGCGCCATGGCGCTGGACAGCTTGGAGATGACGGATTCCGGCGCGCCGTCCAGCGATACCAGCGCGACGGGAACGCCGGGAGCCCGCGCCCTTGGCGGCGCTCCGGCGTTGAATTCGCTGGCCGTTTCAGTGCAAGCCGCAAGCGACAGCGCTGCCACTACGGCAAGGAGGGTTCGGCGGGTGGGGGCGTCACGCAACATGGAACAGTTTGTAGCGTCAGCGGACCACAAGGTCCAGATCGGGAATGCAGACCCGTTCCGGTATGGTTTCCGTGACGATGGAGGTTCGCCCCAGGCACATCGCCGTTTCGGTCGCGGAATCCATCAGGATCATGTGGGCGAACATCACCATACCCTGTTCCAGCACATAGTCGTTCGCCTCGTAGAACATCGGCCAGTCCATCCAGGACGGTGTGAATTTTGCACCGAGGGAATAGCCGCAGGCATTCAGGCGGTGGCTGGACAGGCCGTGGTCCGCGAACACGCGGGCATGTGCGGCAAAGACATCTCCCGCCGTGCGGCCAGGCCTGAGTTCCGCCTCGCAGGCCAGAAGCGCCTCTTTTGCGGCCGCATGGTACGTCAGATGCAGCGCCCGCGGCTCACCCGTCACATGCGTGCGCATCGCGGCGGCATGGTAATGACGCGATACGCCTGCAAATTCGAGCGTGATCTGGTCGTTGGCGGACAATCTGCGCCGCCCCGACTTGTACCGGCACAGCAGCGCATCGCGACCGGAGCCGATGATGAATTCATTGGCGGGATAGTCCCCGCCCGCTGCGAAAACAGCACCTTGCTGTGCGGCCAGGATGTCTCCCTCGTCGGCTCCTGCCCGTGTCGCGGCGATGGCAGCACGGTCCGCGATATCGCACAGGCGTCCGGCTTCGCGCACCTGCACAAGCTCTTCCGCTGATTTGACCACGCGCAGGCGGTTGACGATCTGCGAGGCATCAACCAGATCAGCGAAGCCCTTGAAAGCCGCCTCGAGCCTGCGCCCGTTGCTGTGAACCAGCCCGTAGCTTTCGAATTCCGCCCCGATGCGCTGTCCTGCAAGGCCGAAATCGGCTGCCATGGTCTTGAGATCGACCGCCGGGTTGGCGTCTGCGCGGTCCTTCCAGAGCCGGATATCGGCGATGGTCGAGGTCTGCTGGGCCTGCCGCAGGTCCGCCGAACGCGTCAGCAGCGCCATGCGCCCGTCTGCCTTCAGGATCAGGCACTGGAAAAAGCAGAAGCCGAAGGTGTCATAGCCCGTCAGCCAGTACATGCTCTCCTGCTGGAACAGCAGCAGGGCATCGAGCTGGTCTTTGGCCATGGCAGCAAGGAGTGCCGTGCGGCGCCGGGCAAATTCGTCCTTCGAAAAATGCAGCGCCATCAGAAAGCCCATATCCGGCGGCTCAGGTCGAGCCTCTTGCATCTGGCACGGATAGCACACACAGTTCTGTCTGCACCGCTGATTTGCGCATTCCGGGGGGAAACTGGGCTATGCTGATGTCAGGCTCGACAATCGTCGCTCTCGCCTTCGTCCTGTTCGTGGTCGTCACCCTGATGGCCAGCATCCGTCAGGTGCCGCAGGGCTATCACTTCACGGTGGAGCGCTTCCGCAAATACAACAGAACCCTCACACCTGGCCTTGGCCTTGTGATCCCCTACATCGAGACCGTGGGCAACAAGGTCAACATGATGGAGCAGGTGATCGATGTGCCGACGCAGGAGGTGATCACGAAGGACAATGCCGCCGTCACGGTGGACGGCGTGGTGTTCTTCCAGATTCTCGATGCGCCGCGCGCCTCCTACGAGGTGTCGAACCTGCAGCAGGCGCTGATGAACCTGGTGATGACCAACATCCGCACCGTGATGGGGTCGATGGAGCTGGATCAGCTGCTCTCGCACCGGGACGAGATCAACGTGAAGCTTCTGGCCGTGGTGGACGCCGCAGTCTCCCCCTGGGGCATGAAGGCCACGCGAATCGAGATCAAGGACATCGTGCCTCCGCGTGATCTGGCCGATGCCATGGCGCGCCAGATGAAGGCCGAGCGCGACCGCCGCGCCGCTATCCTCGAGGCCGAAGGCATGAAACAGGCGGCGATCCTGAAATCTGAGGGTAACAAGCAATCGCAGATCCTCGAAGCCGAAGGCCGCCGCGAGGCCGCCTTTCGTGACGCCGAGGCACGCGAGCGTGGCGCGCAGGCCGAAGCTGAGGCCACCCGCATGGTTTCGGAAGCCATCGCCAAGGGCAGCATGGGTGCGATCAACTATCTCGTGGCCGAGAAATACGTGAAGGCGCTCGATAACCTTGCCCGCAGCCCCAACCAGAAGGTGCTGCTGCTGCCGACCGAGATGGCGGGTCTGGGTGGCGTTCTGGCGGGAATTGCCGAAATTGCCAAATCCGCGACCGGCTCGGCACCAGAGGCGTCCCCCTCGCGACCGCCAGCCCGGCCCAGAACGCAGGTGGCTGACCAGAAAATCACGTTCGAGGATGGTCCGGATGGATCCGTTGTCGTGCGTCCGCCTGCGGGGCCCTGGGGCGATGTAAAGGGCTGACAACATGGCATTCCTCTCCTCATTCTGGTTCTGGCTTGGTGCTGGCCTTGTGCTGCTGACGCTGGAGGCGCTGCTTCCCGGCGTGTTTCTGGTCTGGCTGGGCCTTGCCGCCCTGGCCACCGGCATCATCACGCTGCTGATGCCGCTGAGCGTGGTGAGTACCCTGGTGCTGTTTGCTGTTCTTGGGCTGGCGTCCATCCTGATCGGACGAAAGGTGCAGAGCGGCCAGAAGACCGAAGTGACGGATGCGCCGTTTCTCAACGACCGTGGAAAATCCATGATTGGCAAGATCTACGCGGTCGAATCCGCCATCGTGGAAGGTGCCGGCTCGGTCAGGATCGGCGACAGCGTCTGGCGTGTGATGGGGTCGGATGCGGCTGTCGGTGCGCATGTCAAGATCATCGGAATCGACGGCGGGACGCTGCTGGTGGAGCCTGCGTGACTGGCAAAGACATGGGGTCCCCGGTGGTCCCTGACCTGTCGAAGTCCTCTTGGGCCGAGCAGTTTACGCCGAAACTCGTCAGCCAGTTCCGCGAGGGCTATGGTCTTTCCGATCTGCGTGCTGACGCCATCGCGGGGCTTACCGTCGCCATCGTGGCCCTGCCGCTGTCCATGGCCATCGCCATCGCTTCCGGTCTGCCGCCCGAGCGCGGGCTTTACACAGCAATCATCGGCGGCTTCTTCGTTTCGGCGCTGGGCGGCAGCAGGTTCCAGATCGGCGGTCCGGCGGGAGCCTTCATCGTGCTTGTCGCCGCAGTTGTTGGGCGGCACGGCTATGATGGCCTCGTGCTCGCAACCTTCATGGCGGGCGTGATGATGCTGCTGATCGGCGCTTTGCGGCTGGGCGGACTGATCCGGCTGATCCCCCAGCCTGTGCTCGTGGGGTTCACGGCCGGCATTGCTGTCATTATCTTCGCCAGCCAGATCCGGGAGCTGTTCGGTCTCGATATTGTTCAAGAACCCGCCGCATTGCTGCCGAAGCTTATCGCCATCGGGCAGACCATCGGCACGGCGAAACCACTGACAATGGCCATAGCGGCCCTGGGGCTTGCGATCATCATTGTGCAGCGCCGCTATCGGCCAACTTGGCCGGGCATGCTCTTTGCCGT
>JANMFA010000432.1:0-19054 GCA_031377545.1 Hyphomicrobiales bacterium
AATGGCATCCCGAAAGCCCACTTCCACCTCTTCCTGAAAGAGTGCGAATGGCGCTTCAACTACCGCCCCGCCAGCAACCTGTTGAACACGTTGAAAATCTGGGCCAAAGTATAAATCTCAACGCCTATCTATGTCAGCCCCTTATCTTTTTGGTTTTTTGCGGAGAAAATTCATTCAGGATTTCCTCAATCCGATCAAGCTCGTGCCGTGCGCTGGGAGGCAGATGTATGTTGGCCGTGGGGGCATCCAGATTTCTGAAGAGCCATAGTCCAAAGATTATATTCCAATTCGGATCAGCCCGATAAAATACATAATAGACCCCACTGCATTCTATTCGAATCTTCCGTCCGGCGTCGATTTCCGTAGCAAGTTCAACAATGATCTCGACAGCGGCCTCTTCCTGACTGACGCTCCGGATAATGGCATCATGAAATGCAAATGGCTCCGCGACGTATCCATCCGATCCCGCTACGACTTCATATTTGACCGTTTTCACGATGAGTTCACTCCGCCCTCTGAGGCCGGTTCAGCAGCGCCTCCAGCGCACCATCCACCGTCACCCAGCCATTCAGCAGCGCATCCACCATGCCGGAGATCGGCAGGTCGTTGGCGCGCGTTTTCGCCAGTTCCATCAGGGCAGATGCCGTCGATGCGCCCTCCGCCAGCTTGCCCGACGAAATCGCCTCGTCCATCGGCATGCCACCGCCCAGCCGCAGGCCCAGCGCATAATTCCGCGATTGCGGCGAGGACGCCGTCAGCAGCAGGTCGCCCAGGCCCGAGAGCCCCATCAGCGTGTCCGGCTTCGCGCCGAACGCCTCGCCAAAGCGGCGAATCTCCGCGAAACCGCGCGTGATGATAGCGGCCCGCGCGCTGTCGCCCAGCCCACGCCCGGCCACCACACCCGCCGCAATCGCCAGCACGTTCTTGGCCGCCCCGCCGATCTCGACGCCGCGCACATCCGTGCCATGATAAATCCTGAGGGCAGGAGTGTTCAGCGCCTGTGCCAAAGCCTGTGCCAGATAGGGATCGGCACAGGCCAGCGTGACAGCAGTAGGCAGGCCAGCCGCGATATCCACGGCAAAGCTCGGCCCCGACAGGATCGCCGCCGGATGACACGGCATCAGGTCGATGACGAGATCTGTCGCAAACAGCAGCGTGCCGCGCTCGATGCCCTTGGCCGTGCAGATCACCGGCAGGCCAGCAGGCAGCACCAGCGCCAGAGCCTCCGCCACGGGCCGCGTCGCCTGCATCGGCAGCGCGAGGATCACGGCATTGCAGGCTGCCAGCGCCGCCAGGTCGCCCGTGGCCTTCACCGCGGGGTCGAGGCGGCAGCCTTTCAGCGCCTTGCTGTTCTCGTGTCTGGTGTTGATCTCGGCGACCTGCGCGGGATCACGCGCGAAGAGGGTCACCCGCCGTCCGGCCCGCACGGCGGCTTGTGCGAGGGCGGTGCCGAATGCGCCTGCGCCGACGATGCCGATGTGCTGGAAGAGCGTGGCGGTCATGCGGGGAGGCTCCTTCTCCCTCGGGAGAAGGTGTCATGCTTTGCATGACGGATGAGGGCGAACCACCGAACATCGGGATTCACCCTCATCCGACCTGCTTCGCAGGCCACCTTCCCCCAAGGGGGAAGGAGAAAAAAGGCCACGCTCATCACACCTTCGCCCCCAGTCGACCCCACCCCACAATCGCCTCCACCTTCTGGTCCAGCGGCCAGCGCGCTCTCGCAGGTGCATCCATGCCGTCGGTCAGATTGAGTGACAGCCGCTCGATACCGGCCCACGCAATCATGGCCCCGTTGTCCGTACAAAGATGAGGCGGGGGCACGACCAGCTTCAACCCTGCCTCGAAGGCCAGCCGCTGCAGCGCGCGGCGGATCGGCTGGTTGGCTCCCACGCCGCCCGCGACGACAAGCGCCTGCGGATGGCCGAAGCGCTCGCGGAACACGCGCAGACCCGCCCGCGTACGCTCCACCACCACATCCACGATGGCCGCCTGGAATGAAGCGCAGAGATCGCTGACATCCTGAGCCGAAACCGGCGCGATGTTGTCCGCCGCCATGCGCACAGCGGTTTTCAGGCCGGACAGCGAGAAATTCGGCTCCGGCCGCCCCTGCATCGGCCTTGGCAGGTCGAACCTCTCGGGATTGCCCTTCTCCGCCTCCCGCTCGACGTTGGGACCGCCGGGATAGGGAAGGCCCAGCATCTTGCCCACCTTGTCGAAGGCCTCGCCGATAGCGTCATCAATGGTGGTGCCGATGCGGCTGTATTCGCCCACCCCTGTGACGGCGACGAGTTGCGTGTGCCCACCGGAGACGAGCAGCAGCAGGTAGGGAAAATGGACCCCGTCCGTCAGACGCGGTGACAGCGCATGCGCCTCAAGGTGGTTTACCGCCATCAGCGGCTTGCCGCTGACCAGGGCCAGACCCTTGGCGGTCGTCAGGCCCACCAGCACACCGCCAATGAGGCCAGGACCAGCCGCTGCGGCGATACCGGAGAGTTCCGAAAGCTTCACCTCGGCCACGGCGAGCGCCCGCCGGATGATCTTGTCGAGGTAATCCACATGGGCACGCGCCGCGATTTCCGGCACCACGCCGCCGTAACGCGCATGCTCCGCGATCTGTGACAGAATCTCGTTGGACAGGATGTCGCCCTTGCCATCGGGCAGGCGGCGCACGACGGACGCGGCGGTTTCATCGCAGGTCGTTTCGATGCCGAGCACCAGCATGTCGTTCATAGTCACCTGTCCTGTTGGTCCGCGCTGTCGGTATTCTTGCGAAGACCCCTTGCGCTTGATGTGGGAGCGTCAAGCGGTTAGCCCTGTATAAGCGTGCGCTTGCAGCACCGACAACCCGTGAAAGACACTTCGTGCCCGCGTTATCCTCCCTGTTTTCCATCGGCACCCGTGGCAGCCCTCTGGCCATGGCCCAGGCCTACGAAACGCAAAAGCGCCTCTCGGAAGCACTGGGAGAGCCGAAAGAGCGCTTTCGCATCGATATCATCAAGGTGATCGGCGACCAGATCCTGGATCGTGCGCTGGCGGAAGCCGGTGGCAAGGGGCTCTTTACCAAGGAGATTGACGAGGCGCAGCTCGCAGGGCTTGTCGATATCTCCGTCCATTCCGGCAAGGATTTGCCGACCAGACTGCCTGCAGGCCTCATGGAAGCAGGCTTTCTGGAGCGGGAAGACCCGCGCGATGCCTTCATCTGCCTCAAGGCCCGGACTTTCATGGACCTTCCTGCAGGGGCCGTCGTCGGCACCGCATCGCTCAGGCGTCAGGCGATGGTGCGCCGTATGCGACCCGATCTGAGGGTGGAGTTGCTGCGCGGCAATGTGCAGACACGGCTTGCCAAGCTGAAATCCGGCGAGGTCGATGCCACGATTCTGGCGTTGGCCGGTCTCAACCGACTGGGTCTTGCCCATGAAGCGGCGTCAGTGATGGAGGCGGATGATTTTCTGCCTGCCGTGGCGCAGGGCGCAATCGCGCTCGTCGTGCGCGAGGGTGACGAAAAGTCGCTCGCGGCGGCACGCGCCATCACCCATGCCCGCACCACGACCTGCGTGGCTGCGGAGCGGGCGTTTCTGACGGTGCTCGACGGCTCCTGCAAGACGCCTATCGCGGGTTTTGCCACTGTCGCCAACGGGCGCGTGACGCTGAAGGGACTGGTGCTCTCGCCGGATGGCGCGAAATCCTTTGAGGGCAGCGAAACCGGCGTGGATGCCGTTGCCGTGGGTCAGGCGCTCGGCCACCGTATCAAGGCCCAATTGCCGCCGGACATTTTTCACATCTGATGCGCGTACTGGTCACCAGACCGGCGGAAGACAGCGAGCGGACGGCCGAAGCGCTGCGGTTGGCAGGGCATGAGCCGTTGGTGGCCCCCTTGTTCGTGGTCCAGCCGCTGCGCCACGTGATTCCTGATCGCGTCGATGCCTTCATCGCGACAAGCGCCAATGCGCTGCGGCATGCAACCTTGACGTCAAGGCACCTCGGACTGCCCATCTACACCGTCGGCGATGCGACGGCGGCGGCAGCGAAAGCGGCAGGGTTCAGCGTGATCCATTCAGCCAGTGGCGACAGCGCTGATCTGGCCAATTTGGTCGGAACGGCGCTCAAGCCGGGAGTGCGCATCGGATATCTTGCAGGAACACTGCGACAGGACGAGGCCCTGCAGATCTTGTCTGCGCACCACAAACTCCAGACGCTCGAAACCTACAGGACGGTCGCGGTGGATGTGCTGCCAGAGGAAATTTCCTCGAACCTCAAAGCTGCAAGGATCGATGCCGCGCTGCACTTCTCGCCCCGATCCGCGAAAGACTTCAACAGCCTGATCGAGACTGCTGGGCTGTTTGCCGATGCAGACCGCGTGCTTCATGTGTTTATCTCGCCCGCTGCCGAAGTTACGCGATTCACCCGGCGTATTGTCGTGGCCCGGCCCAATCTTGCCGCAATGATCGCCGCTTTGGACGATCGTTGAAACACGGAACGACGAAACGAGGGTTGTCTTCGCTTCCCTCTTGTGGTCGGACGTCAATTGCCTTCAAACTTCATTCCGGGGGTGTGTTATGCCTGATCCAGACAAGCCAAGCGGCACCGCCATGAACGAGCCCCGATCCGCGCGATCGCGGCGTCGTGCGCCGGTAATCGAGCTGAGGGCGGAGGAAGTTCCGGCGGCCGCAGCTCAACCGGAAACGGTCCAGGCGGCGGTGCTTGCAGCCGAAGCCATTGCTGCGGCCAGTCAACCGATTGCTGAGCCTGCTGCTGTCGAAATGATACCTGAACCGGAAGCTGCCAAGCCAGATCCCGCAATGCCTGAACCAAAGACCGAGCCGGAACTGCTGGTTGTCCCCTCGCCTCCGCCGCCCAAATCCTCCATGGCTGTACCATTGGCCATTGCTGCATTGGTGGGTGCTGTGTTCGGCGGCATCAGTGGAGCCCTTGCACCGAAGTTTCTGGGGACAGGCACGGGGGGGGATGCCACGAGATTGACGGCGCTGGAGCGCAGCCAGCAGGATCTGTCGAAACAACTGCCCGGCTTCGGCAGTGCTGCCGATCTGGACAAGCTGCGGCAGACCATCACGAAGCTGGAAGCCGATGTCGCCAAGCGGGTGAGCGATGCGGCCGTTCCGCTCAACCAGAAGATCACGGGGCTGGAGGGCGACGTCAAAGCCATTGCTGCACGTCCGGTTGCGCAGGGCTCAGCACCCTCCGTCCAGCCGGTCGATCTCTCGCCGATCCAGCAGCGCATTGCGACACTGGAGGCGCAGCTCAAGGCGCTGGACGCCAAGACCGACGCTGCTTCAAAGGCCGCTGATCCCAAAATCGCCGCCCTTGACCAGAAGGTCGATCAGGCCAGCCGCCGGATTGAAGCGGGCAGTGCCGCGCCGCTGTTTGCCGCCACGCAGGCGTTGGCGCAGGCCTTCCATCGCGGTGGTCCCTATATCAACGAAATCACCGTCACGGAGGTTCTGGGTGCGAAACCCGAGCAACTTTTGCCGCTCAAGGCCTTTGCTGAAAAAGGTGCGCCCACACCCCAGGCCCTTGCCAGCTCCTTTGCCCCTCTTGCGGCAAAGCTGGCGGGAACATCGGATCAAAGCGGCATTTCCGGTTTCATCCAGCGTTTCGTAACAGTGCGGCCCACCGCGGAGACCGCCGGAGACACGCCGCCGGCCCTTGTCGGCACAATCGAAGCCGCCTTGCGGCGGGGCGATGTGAGCGCCGCAGTGGCGGCCTGGGCCAGGCTTCCGGAGTCGGGCCGCACCCTTTCCGCAACATGGGCTGCACAGGCCGGTGATCGCGACAAGGCTGCAAAGGCCCTTGCCACCCTGCAGGATGCGGCTGTCGCTGCATTGAGGAAGTAGCCCATGATCCGCGTGATTGCCTTTCTCGCCCTGCTGCTGGCTCTCGCTCTGGGTGTGGCCTGGATCGCTGACCGCCCCGGCCATGTCATCGTCAACTGGCTGGACCACGAGTACCGGCTGGATATCCTTCCCGCGATCATCGCATTCCTTGTCGCCAGCATTGCGCTTGCCATCACCTGGAGCCTGCTCCGGCTGTTTTTCCGTCTGCCCAGCCTGATGTCGATGGCCAGCCGCAGCCGCCGCAGGCAGAAGGGCTATCAGGCCGTGTCGCGGGGCATGGTGGCAGTGAGCGCCGGGGATGCCCGCGCGGCACAGAAGCATTCCTCCGAAGCGCAGAAGCTGCTGGGCCACGAGCCACTCACCATGTTGCTCAACGCACAGTCCGCGCAGCTTTCAGGCGAAGGCGGCAAGGCCGAAAGCGCCTTCAACACCATGCTGGACAACCGTGACACGCGGGTTGTGGGGCTGCGAGGCCTTTACATCGAGGCGCAGCGCAAGAGCGACGGCACTGCCGCGCGATTCTATGCCGACGAAGCCTACAAGCTGGCACCTTCCGCCGACTGGGCGAGCGATGCCGCATTGGCTTACCGCTGCCAGGACCGTGACTGGCTGGGCGCGATGGCGCTGGTCGAGCAGGCAGCCAGCCGCCGCATGATCGACAAGGAAACAGCACGCAAACAGCGCGCCGTCCTGCTGACGGCCGATGCGCTGGACCGCAGTGCGCGGGAGCCGGATGCGGCGTTCCGGGCCGCGCAGGAGGCCGTGAAACTCGACCCATCGCTGACGCCCGCAGCCGCATTCCTTGGGCGCAAGACCAGCGAAAAGGGCGACTATTCCCGGGCGTCGAAACTGCTTGAAGCGGCGTGGACAACAGCACCGCACCCTGACGTGGCAGACGCCTATCTCGATGTCCGTCTTGGCGATTCCGCACAGGATCGCCTGAAGCGCGCCAAGTTGCTGCTGAAGCTGGCTCCGCGTGATGGGGAGTCACGCCTTGTTGTTGCCCGCGCAGCTCTCGATGCGCGGGAGTTCAAGACGGCCCGTGAAACGCTGGAAACACTTGTGCTGGAGCACCCTACCGTGAAGGCCTGCCTGCTGATGGCGGAACTTGAGGAAGCGGATGGCGGCAATATGGGCCTTGTACGTGAATGGCTGGCCCGCGCATCCCGCGCCCAGCGTGACAAGGCCTGGGTGGCCGATGGCCGCATCTCGGAGACCTGGTCCCCCATTTCGCCCGTCAGCGGCAAGCTTGGTGGATTTCTCTGGACCACTCCGCCACAAGCCCCAGGTGCCATGCTGATCGACGAGATCAAGGCGGCTCCGATCATGGTGGAAGCCGCTCCGGCAGCGATGAAGCCGGTAGAGGCCGTGGAGATTGTCCCTGCTTCCACGCCTGTCACTTTGGCCGATGTTCCGGTGCCGGATGATCCGGGACCAGAGGTCACTGCGCCCGCCAGGAAGCGGGGTTGGTTCAGCTGAAGCCGGGAAACCGTCTCAGAAATTCACCCGGTCCGCGCCCTTGAGCTGGAGCATTTCGCGGGCATCATCGGGTGTAGCGATTTCGAGGCCAAGGCCCTCGATAATCTGGCGGACTTTCAGCACCTGCTCCGCGTTGGATTTTGCCATTGTCCCGGCGCCCAGCCAAAGCGAGTCTTCCAGCCCAACCCGCACATTGCCGCCCATGGCGGCTGCCTGCGCAGCGATAGGAAGCTGGTTTCGCCCTGCGCCCAGCACGGACCAGTGGTAATCCTTGCCGAACAGCCGGTCCGCCGTGCGCTTCATGTGCGCGACATCCTCGGGGTGACCGCCGATGCCTCCCAGGATGCCAAACACGGATTGCACGAAGAACGGCGCCTTGACCACGCCACGGTCTGCGAAATGCGCCAGCGTGTAGAGATGGCCGATGTCATAGCACTCGATCTCGAACCGAGTGCCGTTCTCGGCGCAGGTCGTCAAGATACCCTCGATATCCTTGAAAGTGTTCTTGAAAACCCGGTCGTCCGACCCCGCGAGATAGGGCCTTTCCCAATCGTGCTTGAACTCCTTGAATCGGCCCAGCATCGGGTAGAGCCCGAAGTTCATGGAGCCCATGTTCAGTGATGCGACCTCAGGCTTGAAATGGGTACAGGGGCGCAGGCGCTCCTCGATGCCCATTGTCGGCGCACCGCCTGTCGTGATGTTGATAACCGCCTTGGTGCGCTGCTTGATCACCTTGAGGAATGGCTCGAACGCTTCGGGTGACTGATCCGGCTGTCCGGTCACAGGATTGCGGGCATGCACATGGACCAGCGCCGCGCCGGCCTCCGCCGCGCCAATGGCGGCCTCGGCGATCTCCGAAGCTGTGATCGGCAGGTAGGGAGACATCGAGGGCGTGTGAATCGCGCCTGTAACGGCGCAGGTGATCATGACTTTGCGTGCCATCGGTTGTGTCCTTTCAATCGTTGAAATTCTTCTTGTGGGCCTGCAATGCGGCAAGGCGTTCATCGCGCATTTTGGATCGATCCAGCACTTCGTCCGCATCCGGCGTGCGGCCCCATTCCTGTGCCACCCGCGCGGCACCTGCCCCTTGCCATGCCGAAGGCGGCGCGGGATCGGCGGCCAAGCGCTGATAGAAGCCGGAATAACGCGCGATGTAATCCGGAATGCCGCCGGGCGCATTCAGTTCGATGGTTTCGAACGGACCCAGAAATGACCAGCGCAGGCCAAGGCCGTTCTTGACGACATGGTCCAAATCCTGCGGCGACACATAGCCTTCGCCCACCAGCTTCATTGATTCAGTCAGCAGCGCGCCCTGCAGGCGGTTGAGAATGAAGCCCTCGATCTCCTTTTTCACGATGATCGGCACCTGACCGATCGCACGGTAGATGGCTCCGGCACGTTCGATGACATCGGGTGCTGTCCATGGTGCTCCACACAGCTCCACAACAGGCACAAGATGAGGCGGGTTGACCGGATGGGCCACAAGGCAGCGGTGGCGGCCCTTCAGCACCTCGGTGAACTTCGATGCCACGATGGCCGAGGTGGAACTCGCGAGAATGGCGTCGGGCGGGGCGAGAAGGTCGAGCTCCGCATAGATCTCCCGCTTGAGATCAACGTTCTCCGGTCCGTTTTCCTGGACAATCGACACGCCGGCGACAGCGTCAGCCAGCGAGGAGACCGGAGTGATGCGCGCTAGCGCCCCTTCCGGATCATCCGCCAGACCGTGGCGGTTCAGTTGCAGCAGCGCCTCGCGGCACAGCGCATGGCACTTTTCCGCTTGCCCCGCGACAGGATCATAGAGCCTGACCTGCCATCCAGCGCGGGCGAAGATTGCGGCCCAGGCCCGGCCGATCAGGCCGGCTCCCACCACGGCCATCGTCCTGTTCGTTGTCGTTGTCGTCACAGCCACAAAACCTTTCGCCTCAGATCGAGATCCTCGCGCAGTTCCTTGCATGGCCCGGTATGCGCAACCTGCCCACGCTCAAGGACGAAGGCGCGATCCGCAAGCGCCAGCGCCAGATCGAGATGATGATCGACGATGATGATGGCGACCTCGTTCCTGAGCTTGTCGAAGGCCTCGAACAGTTCCTCGACAATCGCGGGGGCAAGACCCTCGAAAGGCTCGTCGAGCAGCAGCACGCGCGTGTCTCCCGACAATGCGCGCGCCACCGCCACCATCTGCTGCTCACCGCCCGACAGAAAGTCAGCGGGAGAACTCAGCCGCTCGCGGATGCGCGGAAAGAACGAGAAGATCTTCTCTTCGTCCCAGTGGACGCCCGCGCCCGTGCGGCGCTTCAGGCGGCCAAGTTCCAGGTTGTCGCGCACACTCATGCCGGCGAACAAGGCGCGCCCCTGCGGAACGTAGCCGATGCCCAGCCGTGCGATGTCGGATGACGGAAGACCGGCAAGCTCATCCTGACCAAGCATGACGGTGCCGGATGCAGGCCGGGTGATGCCGGTGATGGTTTTCAGCAAGGTCGATTTTCCGGCCCCGTTGCGGCCAAGGAGCGCCACGATTTCGCCCTTGCGTACATCCAGATCCACATCGTTCAGGATGTGCGACTTGCCGTAGAAGGTATTGACCCCCTTCAGGCGCAGCAGCACCTCGTCGGAGGCGGCACTCTGGCGCAGTTTGGCGGCGACGGCATGGGCACCCGAGCCGATATAGACTTCCTGCACCTTGGGCGACGAGCGGGCATCTTCTACCGAGCCGTCCACCAGAACCGTGCCGTCGTTCATCACGGTCACAGCATCGGCGATCTGGAAGACGCGGTCGATGTCGTGTTCGACCAGCAGCACCGGGATGTCCCTGGAGATCGACTTGATCAGATCACCGACCCGTGCCCGTTCCGCAGCGGCAAGGCCCGCCAGTGGCTCGTCCAGCATCAGCAAACGTGGCCGCGTGGCGATCGCCAGGCTCATGTCCAGCAACCGTTGCCCGCCGTAGCTGAGCGATCCGGCCTCGGCCTTCTCGATGCCGCCAAGGCCCATCGTGCGGATCACTTCGGCGGTCTTGGCATTCAAATCGGCAAGACTGGCGGCGCTGGCCCAGAGGCCGAAACGCTCGGGTTGCCAGGCTTGCACTGCCAGACGCACATTCTCTTCCACACTCAGCGTCGGGAAGAGGTTGGTGATCTGGAAGGCGCGACCGATACCGGCCTGCGCGATCGCTTCCGGCGACAGCCCCGCGATCGGTTTGCCTGCCAGACTGACGGTCCCGCTGTCGGGCGCGAACAGCCCGGAGATCAGATTGAACGCCGTGGTCTTGCCCGCACCGTTTGGCCCGATCAGCGCGTGCAGCGTGCGATCCCGGACATCGAGATCGATGCCCTGCACCGCCTTGATGCCACCGAAGCTTTTTGAAAGGCCTCGCGCGGTCAGCAGCGGTCCGGATACGGTGGTTTCCGGCTTCAGGAACGCCGGCAGCTGCACCGCGCCCGCCCGGCGGTCCGCCATCGCGGCGGAATCGATGCTGAGCTTGCGGAAAGGCTTGAGCAGACGTTCAGCCACGCCGACCAGTCCCGTCGGTGAAAAGATGATGAAGCCGACGAAGAGGAGTCCGAAGAATAGCAGCCAGTTTGCCGAGATCAGCGGATAGGCGTGGATACTTGAGAGGTAGTCCCGGAAAATCACGAAAAACAATGCGCCCAGCGCCGGTCCCAAGAACGAGCGCATGCCACCGATCACCACCATGGCCAGCAGTTCCCCGGAGAAGGCGACGGAGATGGGTTCGGCGGAGGTCAGGCGGTTGTTGAACAACAGCAGCACGCCCGCCAGCCCCGTGATGGTTGCGGACAGTGTGAAGGCCAGAAGCTTGTAGCGGTCCGTCGCGTAGCCAAGGAATTTCGCGCGCTGCTCGTTTTCACGGATGGCCACCAGCACAGTGCCGACCGGCGAATTGTGAAAGCGCCAGAGACAGTAGGTTACAAGAAAGGCGATGGTCGCGACCAATGCGTAATAGGGCCGCGCTGTCTCGAAGCTGAGGCCGAAATAGGTCGGGCGGACAATGCCGCCCAGGCCATCCTCGCCGCCGGTCACCTCGGTCCAGCGGAAAGCGATGACGTAGAGCATCGCGCACAAGGCCAGCGTCAGCAGCGAGAAATAGACCCCACGGCGGCGCAGGATCAGCGCACCGAACAGCGCCGCGATGACAGCAACGAACAGAAGCGCCAGCAGCGTTGGCCAAAGGAAGGATCCCGGAAAGACACTCCGCTGCAGCAGGCCAGCCGCATAGGCCGCAAGCCTGAACCAGGCACCGTGCCCGAAAGATACAAGGCCGGTATGGCCCACAAGAATGTTCAGCGCCATGCAGGCGATGGCGAAGATCACGATCTCCGTGGCAGAAGTCACGCCAAGCCCGATGGCAGGCATGGCAAAGGGCAATGCGATCAGCGCAGCGGCAGCAACAACGAGCGGCAGGCGTTCCTTGATCATGATGTTACTCGAACCGCTGGATGCGTTCGCCGAAGAGGCCGCGCGGGCGCACAAGCAGCACCACCAGCATCATGAGATAGATTGCGGCGATCGAGAATTGCGGAAAGCCCGCTGCTGTCACCGCGCCCTTGACGAAGCCAACCAGAAGCGCCGCCACCACGACACCCCAGAACGAGCCGAGACCGCCGATAACCACCACAACGAACGCCGGTGTGATGATTTCCGCGCCCATGGCGGGATGGACCGAGTAGATAGGGGCGAGCAGCACGCCGGCAAGGCCAGCAAGGCCAATGCCGAGACCTGCCACTGTCGTCATGTAGGGCCTGAGCGAAATGCCCAGCGCACCCACCATGTCGGGGTTCTGGACTCCGGCGCGCACGACGCGTCCGAAGGCTGTCTTTTGCAGCAGCAGCCAGAGCCCGCCAACGCAGACGATGGCGACGCCCAGCAGCACGCTGCGGTAGTAGGAATAGATGAAATCACCCAGGAAAACCTGTCCGCGCAAGAAGCTTGGGATCGAGTAGCTGCGGGGCGGAGCTCCGAAGATCAGGCGCAGGCCCTGCTCCGCCACCATGGCCAGGCCGAAGGTCAGCAGCAACGAGAGGATCGGATCGCTGCGGTAGAAGCGCTGGAACAGCGTTCGCTCCACGACGATCCCCAGCAGGGCTACGGCGATCGGCGAGACAACGAGGGCCCCGCCATAGCCCAGATGCGGCGTGAGGATCACAGCCAGGTAGGCTCCGATCGCATAGAACGCCCCATGCGCAAGGTTCACAATCCCGCCGAGTGAAAAGATCAGCGAGAGGCCCAGCGCAATCAAGAGATAATACACGCCGTCGAGAAGGCCGTTCAGGATCTGCTGAAGGATGAGTGTGGACATGGAAACCAGTGATTGTCCTTCTTCCCTTGCGGGAGAAGGAGGTCGGCGAATGGCGACCGGACAAGGGGTTGCGCCGTTCCGAGAGGGCATTGCGGATGACGGGTCAGCGCGACCCCTCATCCACCATGCTTCGCAAGACACCTTCTCCCGCAAGGGGAGAAGGATGACATAGCTTCAGGCTCAAGCCGGGAAGGTGCAGCTGTTCTCGTCCTTTGTCGCCGCGATGATTTCGAGATCCTCGCCCGGACCAGGAACTGCTGCCGACGAAGTAAAGAGATCATAGGGGTTCTTCACCTGCGCCGCCGGAAGCGCAGTCACTGTGTACATCTCGTGCATCATCTGATGATCGGAGGCCCGGAAGTAGGCCTCCCGCGTCTTGAGCACGTCGAATTTCGCGCCCTTTTCCAGATGCTCGATGATCTTGACGGCTTCCGTAGATTTGATCTCGTTCATGGACTGAGCAAGAATTTTCACTGCCATGTAGTCGCCCCATGCCTGGTTCTCGGGCGGCTTGCCGTATTTCGCCGTGAAGGCCGCCACGAACTTCTTCGTGCCGGGCGTGTCGAGCAGGTGATGCCATACGACAGGCCAGGTGCCGCCGAAATTCTCCTTGCCTGCCGCCCAGGCCAGCGCCGTGTCGAAGCCGAAGCCCGCGACCGGGAAGGTCAGGCCGAACTCGGAATACTGCTTCAGGAAGTTGGTGATCTGGTTGCCGGCAAGGTTCGAGATCACGAGATCCGGCCGGGCGGCACGGATTTCCAGCAGAATGGCGGAGAAGTCCGTCGCATCCGTCGGGATCAGCTTGTCGGCCGCGAACTGGCCGCCATTGGCTTCCATAAAGCGCTTGGCCACCTTGAGCAGATCATGACCAAAGGCGTAGTCGGCGGTCAGCGAGAACCACTTCTTCCCCTTCACCAGATTCTGCGCCATCAGCGAGCGTCCGCAGGTCTTCACATACATCGAGTTCTGGCTCTCGACGTGAAACATGAACTTGTTGCAGTTGGAGCCGCGCAGCGCATCCGAGTTGCCGCCGGTGTTGACGAAAAGATTGCGCGTGCGCTGCGCGACCTGGGCGATCGCAAGGCAGGAGGCCGAGGAGATCTCGCCCACGATGCAGGTGACCTTGTCACGCTCGATCATGCGTTCGGCCTTGGTGGAGGCCGTCTGCGGATTGACCGAATCCTCCTTCAGGATATCCAGCTTGCGGCCCATGATGCCGCCTGCCGCATTGATCTCTTCGACAGCGAGATCCGCGGCCATCACGGCGAACTCGCCCAGCGGACCCAGAAAGCCGGTGCGCGGCGTCAGGTGACCGAAGCGGATCGCCTCGGCCTGCGCAAACGAAATTGCCGGAAACCCGGTGATCAGGGCGGCAGCACCCGCACCCTTCAATGCCGTGCGGCGCGAGAGGCCGCTTCCACTCTGCTTCATGACGTTTCTCCCTTGTGATCACCTGCGTCGCCGAGCCCTAAGCGTTTCCCGCTGTTGCTCATTCTTGTGATCTGTGATCACAGTTATCGTGGTCGAAAATCCATCGGGTGGCAAGCCCGGCTTTCTGGGGAAAAATACGTGGCTGGCCTGACAGCACTGAGACCCATCGAGCGGACAAGCACACTGGGCGACCGGGTGGACGCGCATCTGCGCGAGCTTCTGATCGCCGGGCAGCTGGCCCCGGGAGAAAAACTTCCCCTGCGTTCGGTCGCTGAAGCGCTGGGCGTCAGCATGATGCCAGCGCGCGAGGCCGTCAGCCGTCTTGTTGCGGAGGAAGCACTGGAAGTTCTGCCGAACCGCGCCGTCCGTGTGCCTGTGATGACGCTGGCGCATTTCCGCGAGATCACCCGTATCCGCGTGGTCATCGAGGGCTATGCTGCGGCGGAAGCCGCGCTCAGGGCCGATCCTGCAGCCCGGAGGGAAATCCAGAAGCACGAGGCCGCATTCCGCCGGGAGAGCGAGAAGGCTGAGCCTGATCTGATTGCCGCCGTGTCGATCAACAAGGCATTGCATTTCAGCGTCTATGCTGCGGCAGGCATGCCCGTGCTGATGCAGATCATCGAGCGCCTGTGGCTGCAGATCGGACCAAT
This sequence comes from Hyphomicrobiales bacterium, assembly GCA_031377545.1. GTDB lineage: Bacteria > Pseudomonadota > Alphaproteobacteria > Rhizobiales > Beijerinckiaceae > JADCCX01. Next base: position 14,730 of record JANMFA010000432.1, read on the forward strand.
CCTCAACCTCGACCTGCGCGGATCACCGACGCGACTGCAGGAAGGACAGGCCAAGACCTTTCACGCCGCACTGGTAACGGCGCTTCAGACCCGGGATGCGGAGCGCGCACGCGCAGCCATCACCGGCGACATTGTATCGGCTGCTGCGGCGATCGAATCGCGGGGCGTGCTGACCTGAGCAGTTGACGGAGAGACCATGGATCTGAACATCAAGGGACTGCGCGTGCTGGTGACGGCGGGGGCCGGCGGCATAGGCCTGGAGATCGCCCGCGCCTTCCTGGCGGAAGGTGCCGTCGTCCATGTCTGCGATGTCGATCCGGGTGCCATCACCGCACTGAAGACCAGCGACCCCGGGATTTTCGCCAGCCACTGCGATGTCTCTGACCGTGCACAGGTCGACTCACTCTTCAAGACCGCCCTCAGGACGCTCGGTGGACTGGATTGCCTCGTGAACAATGCGGGCATTGCCGGACCAACGGGTCGCGTCGAGGAAATCCTGCCCGAGGACTGGGACAGGTGCCTCGCCATCGACATCACGGGGCAGTTCAACTGCACGCGCCTCGCCGTGGCACCGCTCAGGCTGTCGAAGAACGCCAGCATCGTCAATCTCGCCTCCGCCGCAGGCAAGCTCGGCTTCGCCATGCGGTCGCCCTATGCGGCGGCAAAATGGGGCGTGGTCGGCTTCACGAAATCACTGGCGATTGAACTGGGCCCAGACAACATCCGTTGCAACGCCATCCTGCCCGGACTGGTGGACGGCCAGCGCATCCGCAACGTGCTGTCGGCCAAGGCTCAGGCCAGGGGCATGAGCCTCGACGAAACCACGAAGCTGGCCTTCATGGGTGTTTCAGTGAAGAAATTCGTGCCGCCAACCGAGATTGCGAAGTACATTGTTTTTCTGTCTTCGCCATTGGCGTCCACCGTGACCGGTCAGGCGATCGCGATTGATGGTGATACGCAGATGCTGGTCTGATCCGGCAGATCACGACGTTCGGTTCATATTGAAGGCCAGCAAGGTCTGAAGTGTTTCACGCCGTCGGCCGAAGGGCTGCAGCGCCGCGGCCGCTTCCTGCGTCACCCCGGCCAGAAGATCGCGCGCGCCTTCGACACCCCGCAGGCTGACGAAGGTCGCCTTGCCCGCTGCCGCATCCTTGCCTGTCGCCTTGCCGACAGCCGCAGCGTCACCCTCGACATCAAGCAGGTCATCCTTGATCTGGAAGGCAAGGCCGAGACGCTGGGCGTAGTGGTCCACGGCCAGCTTCTGCCTTGCGGTCGCATGACCCAGCGCGGTGCCCATGGCGCAGGCCGTGGCGATCAACGCCCCGGTCTTCATGGACTGGATGCGGATCACGCTGTCTTCGGGCAACAGACCCGTGCTGAAGGCCGGATATCGCCCCTCCGCTGCGAGATCAAGCAGTTGGCCGCCCACCATGCCGCCAATACCCGCTCCCTCCGCGAGCAGGCGGACGAGCTGCAATCTGGTTTCAGCGGAACGCACGGTTCGTTTGTCGGCAAGAACGGCAAAGGCAAGGGTCAGCAGCGCATCGCCCGCCAGCACGCCCATGGCATCGTCGTAGGCCTTGTGGACCGTGGGCTTGCCGCGCCGTGTGTCGTCGTCATCCATGGCGGGAAGGTCATCGTGCACGAGGCTGTAGGCATGGACCATCTCGACCGCAGCCCCGACCCTGACAGGCCCGACGCCGGTGACACCGAGCATCCGCGCGGTCTCCACCACGAGAAAGGGCCGGAACCTTTTGCCACCTCCCAGCGCGGCGTAGCGCATTGCCTCCACCAGCAGCGCGGGCCGCATGATTTCGCTTCCCTCGGCCCGTTCCGTCAGCAAGCTTTCCAGCATGGCTTCGGTGCGCGCCGCGACATTCTGGATGCGCCTGGCAAGAACCCCGTCGCTGATCCCATGAGACTGTTGGCGCATCGCTTGAAACTGTGCTTTCCCCATGGCTGAAACTGCGCATGGCCGGTCGATATGGTCAATATCGTGTCGATGGGGGCTAGCCAAGGCAGGCCTTTTGCACTAAGCGAGCGCCTTCGGATTTTCGTAAAAGCCGTCCGCGTGCGCTTTGGCATGCCGGAGCAGGAGACAAACAATGGCCGTTCCAAAACGCAAGACCTCGCCAATGAAGCGTGGCTTCCGCCGCTCCCACGATGCATTGTCAGCACCCACTTATGTGGAAGACAAGAACTCGGGCGAACTGCGCCGTCCGCACCACATCGACCTGAAGACCGGCATGTACCGCGGTCGTCAGGTTCTCAAGGTCAAGACCGAAGCCTGATCAGGGCTTCTGCAAGGATTTGAAAAGCCGGCCCCAGGGTCGGCTTTTTTGTTGGAATGCCGCTGCGGAAACCGATCCTCCGGAATCGTCGTTCAGACCGCCACGCGCATCAGGGCGGGTATCGGGCTTCTTCCGGCTGACGCGCTGTAGGCCGTGATCGCCTGCTGAGGCGAAGCCCGCCGCCGCACGCGGTACTCCGGCGCATCGTGCCTGATGGCCAGCATCTGCGTCAGGAATCCTGCCTCTGGACGCGGCGTCCGACCAGTGCGCGCCGGGGCAGAAGTGGGATCCTCCCGACCACTTGCGGCAAGAAGTGTCAGGCTTCGGGACGGGTCCAGCGGTTTGTATCGTTCAGACATCTGATCTGTTCCAAATCGGGACATGTTTTCCCGCTTCATACCCAGATTTGCAAGTCCGATGCCGCTTGTTGAGGAAACGTTTACCAATTTGCGGGCTATTGGTCACAGATGCCGTTTCGGGGGGCTCCGCCACCCGCATTGTGCTGGGCAGAGTGGCGGGAATGGATCAGCGATCAGACAACATGGTTGATGCGCTGCCTCCGGGAGACTCACTCACAGCAATCCCGCCGACCCAGATCGACCCGCGGGCCATCCTGTCGTCGATCGGCGAGGCCGTCTATGACTGGGATATCGGTTCTGATTCCATCTCCTGGAGCGGCAACGCGCTGGCGCTGTTTGGTGTCGCCGAAGCGGATCGCCTGGCCACCGGAACGGGATTCAACAACCTTGTTGATCCGATCAGCCCGACGACCCGTTCAGAGGCCATCCTTCTGTGCGAAGGGCAGGATTCCGGCGGCGGTGTGCCGTACCGGCTGACCTTCGCCATCCAGAACGGACGCGGGCCGCTGTTCTGGTTTGATGATACCGGGCGCTGGTTTGCCGGTGCCGATGGTCGCCCTGCCGCTGCCCACGGTGTTGTCCGCAGGGTCGATGGTCCCAGCGATGCCGAGCGACGCGACATTGCATCGAGCAAGTTCGATGCCCTGACCGGCGGGCTCCTGCGGGCCCCTTTTATCCGCCTGATGACAGACGATCTCGTCAAGGCCAAGGCCAGCGCCAAATCGTCGGTGCTGTTGCTGATTGGTATCCATGACCTGGCCTTCGTCAACACCAACTACGGCTTCGAAGCTGCCGACGAGGTCATCGCGGGCGTGTCAGCCCGCATTCGCGGCGCGATCCGCGGCAAGGATCGATTCATCCGGTTTTCAGGCACCAAGCTCGCAGTGTACCTGACGCTGTTCAACGGCGAAGACCCACAGGAAGCAGCAGGACGGTTGCGGGCCGCAGTGTCCGGCGAGCCCATCCGCACAACAGCGGGCCCGATTGCCGTGAGTCTCCAGATTGGCTCGGTTGTTTCTCCCAAGGATGGCAATGACCCGATCACCCTGATCCGCCATGCAGAAGAGGCGCTGACGGAAGCACGCGCCGCAACCAGTCCGGACTTTGTCGCCTACAGCGCCGATGCCTCCAAGGAAGAGGCCCGTCGGAGAAATCTCTCGGCGTCGGACGATGTCATCCGCGCCCTGAATGAGCGACGGGTCCTCATTGCGCTCGAACCAGTCCTGTGCGCCAGAACGCGCGTGCTGCAGTTCCACGAGGCGCTGGTTCGGGTCAGGGCGGAGGATGGCACCTTGCTCGGTGCCAGCGCGATCATCCCTGCTGCGGAACGCTTCGGGCTGGTCAAGTTCGTCGATGCCCGGGTTCTTGAACTCGCTGTGGACTGGCTGGTCGCCAATTCACTGCAGAGACTTTCGGTCAACGTCTCCATGCGCACGGCCGTGACCGTGGAGTGGATGGATGGCCTTGCCGCTCATGTCGCAAGCCATCCCGGTGTGGCGGACCGTTTGATCGTCGAGATCACCGAAACCGCAGCCATGGCCGATATCGACGCCACGGCAGCCATCGTGCAATCCATCCGCGCCCTGGGCGTGCGCGTCGCCATCGACGACTTCGGATCGGGACACACGTCTTTCCGCAGCCTGCGCGCCCTGCCGGTCGATATCCTGAAGCTGGA
>JANMFA010000434.1:0-3211 GCA_031377545.1 Hyphomicrobiales bacterium
CCGCAATGGCGTAGGAATTCTTCACAGCATTGCCCACCGGATTCGAGAGCTTCGAAATCGATATAATGTCCGGCGCGATCACGCTTTGACGCCAGATAGCGCACATTGTTCGGGTTCGGACGGCCCAGAACGCGTTTGCTCTCGACAAGCTGGATGCCCGCCTTCTCCAGCGCACCGATCTTCTCCGGATTGTTGGTCATCAGGCTGACGCGCTTCACGCCCAGCTGCGTCAGCATCACGGCGGCGAAATCGAATTTGCGCTGGTCGAGATCGAAACCCAGCACCTCGTCCGCGTCGTACGTGTCCCAGCCCTGCGACTGAAGCTTGTACGCCCGCATCTTGTTGGCGATGCCGTTGCCGCGACCTTCCTGGTCGAGATAGAGCAGCATGCCACCATCGTTCTCGGACATCCATTGCACCGTCTCGCGCAACTGGTCACCGCAATCGCATTTCAGTGAACCGAACAGGTCACCGGTGAGGCAGGCCGAATTCATACGCACGGGCACAGGCTTCGAATAGTCCGGCTTGCCGACGATGATCGCCACCTGGTCGCGCATGCCTTCGCCGCCGCGGAAGACCACAAACTCCGTTTCCGGCGCGCCTTCCAGCGGCACGGGCGCGCGGCCAACCATGCGCATGGCCTTGACCTGCGACTGGCGATACTGGCGGATGGCTTCCGCCGTGACGCGCACGAACAGGCTCTCGGGGAGCGCCGCCAGATCAGCAACCATCGTCACGATGGCAGGAATTGTCAGCGCCAGACGCGCGAGTTCCAATGCCATGTCGTCGAGGTCCATCAGCGGGCTGACGGGCGCATCGATCTTGGCATCGATCTTCAGCGCCAGCGTTTCAATTCGTGCGGCATCGACGATGGGCAGCGAGACAACGCCGGGCTGGGTGCGCTCAAGCCCGAGGCGCCGCAGGCGTGCGGCGGGCAGCACCAGTCGCGCCTTGCCTACCGCCAGGTTGTCGAGGTCGTGGGCAAGTTCGGCGTCCAGTCCTTCCACGCCACACATCAGGATGGCTGAGGAACCGGACGTGATGACCACGGGGCGGGACGCGCGGAACTCGGAGAGCGCACGCTCGACCGAGACTTCGCCAATGTTCATGCGAGACCGGAAAATATCGCGGGGATGCTTCATCAATACGCCTCTTACAAACCTTCCCACCCGGACATGTCACTGTCTGGTCCCGACGGCGGTTCTCAAGCCACAAATGCTGGAGGTATGCAAGCACTGCAGCACCGTCGGGCCAGTTCTGAAGCCCTGGAGATGAATGGAACATGACTTATCGTTAAGATTGGCGGGGGCATCACGGAAAGTTCAGCACCACGCTTGCGAAGTCCGAGAAGGGGCGCTTGACGGCTCAACGCAAAAGAGCCGCCTGAAGGCGGCTCTTGATCAGTTGCCGACCTTTAAGGCCGCTCAGTTGGCCTTCGGCGTCGCGGGAGCCGCAGGAGCCAAGTTCACCTTGACGCCCCGCAGAAGATCCACCGCGTAGATCAACTGCTTGTCGTCCTTGGCCTCCGGCGGGACATAGGCTGATGAGCCGCCCTTTTCCTCGGTGTCCTGGCCACTCTTGAGGTGGCCCTTCAGGCCGGCCTCGCCTTTGGTTTCGTCCTTGCCGCGCAGCGCCTCGGGGATGTCCTGCTCGATCTTGATGTCAGGATCGATGCCCTTGGCCTGAATGGAACGTCCGGACGGCGTGTAGTAGCGAGCGGTCGTCAGCCGCACCGCACCCTGTTCGCGCAGCGGGATGATCGTCTGCACCGAACCCTTGCCGAAGGAGCGCGTGCCGATGATGGTCGCGCGCTTGTGGTCCTGCAACGCGCCCGCCACAATCTCGGACGCTGAGGCTGAGCCGCCATTGATCAGGACCATGACCGGTTTGCCCTTGCTCAGGTCGCCTCCCTTGGCGGTGAAGCGCTGGGTGTCAGCCGGGTCACGACCACGGGTTGAGACGATCTCGCCCCGCTCAAGGAAAGCATCGGAAACCGCCACAGCCTGATCCAGCAAGCCACCAGGGTTGTTGCGCAGGTCGATAACGAAGCCCTTCACCTTGTCCGCGCCGATTTCGGCGACGGTCGTCTCAATGCCCTTCTTCAGGTTCTCGAAGGTCTGCTCGTTGAACGATGTCACGCGCAGATAGACGATGTCATCGCCTTCTTTCCGCCAGCGGACCGCGCGCACCTGAATCTTGTCGCGCACCAGCTTGATCTCTTCGACCTTCTTGCTCTGTGCGCGGATGATCTTGAGGCGCACCGGCGTGTTGATCAGGCCGCGCATCTTGTTCACGGCATCGTTCAGCGACAGGCCCTGGATGGCCTCGTCGTCGATATGGGTGATCAGGTCTCCCGCCTGAATGCCGGCCTTGGCCGCCGGCGTTTCATCGATGGGGGCGACGACCTTGATCACGCCTTCTTCCATTGTGACCTCGATGCCGAGGCCTCCGAACTCGCCGCGCGTCTGCTGGCGCATGTCGGTGAAGGATTTTGGATCCATATAGCTGGAATGCGGATCGAGCGATGTCAGCATGCCATTGATGGCGCTTTCGATCAGCTTGGCTTCATTTGGCGGCTCGACATAATCCGAGCGCACCTTCTCGAAGATGTCCCCGAAGAGGTTCAACTTGCGGTAGGTATCCGCACCTGCGGCCACGGCCATGCCGCTGTTGAACAGCCGCGTTTGCGACGCGATTGTCATGGTTCCAGCGCCAATGGCGACGCCGAGCATGAGGTAGGAGAGTTTGCGCATCATCCGCGAACCTTCTCGCCGTCGGGTTTTGCCCACCACGGGCTGGGGTCGATCGGCACCCCGTCTTTCCGAAGTTCGATATATATCACAGGAAGTCCTGATCCTGTATCAGAAACCAGTGCTCCCATAGGGGTAGCCCCCATAGTTGCGACAGGTTCGCCAGCCAGCACGAACTGCCCTGTGTCTACGTTTACGCGATCCAGACCAGTCAGGATCATATGATAGCCCCCACCCGCATTGATGATCAAGACTTGTCCGTAAGAACGGTAGCTGCCTGCGAATGACACCCAGCCATCGGCCGGTGTCGTCACAAGTGCAAACTTGCCGGTCTCGACCGATGTGCCCGTCTCCTTCCCGCCCAGACCATCGGATCCGCCGAAGGTTTTAACGACACGTCCCGTAGCAGGCAGTAAAAGTGTCCCTTTTGTGTCAAGAAACGCGATCCTTGGCTGCAAACG
>JANMFA010000455.1:0-4319 GCA_031377545.1 Hyphomicrobiales bacterium
TTTCCTGAAACCGGCGCGGCTGAAATATGATGCGCAAACGGCCCGCAGCATCATGCTCGACCGTCTTGCCATGGAAACGGATCAGGAATTGAGCGACATCGCGATCATCCGGTCACCGGATGATATCAATTGGGCGCGGACTCCGGAGTTCGCGGCGGCCTACATGCGTTGGGTGTTCGCTGGCTCTCCCTGACGCTCATCCATCGCTACCGGTAGCATATCCAGCGACTCCTGCACGGCGATGACGCGGCTGGACAGACCAATCTGCAGGCTCTCGGTCAGCAGCGGCTCCGTACCCAGACCCGAAAGCGGGTGCTGGGTTGCAGCAAGCAACGGCATGCCAAGCGCACGCTCGGTCGCCGAGGCGATTGCGGCCTGCGCAAGCGGTTGCGACCCCGATGGTCCCGCCAGCCACCACAGGAATGCCTGGTCTCCGCTATGGAGGACAACCGCACCGGCCTGTGTCGTTGCCGTATCGATCAAGGCGATGGACAGGCGATCCCGGAGGGCGAAACTGCGGGCGACAGCCCTGAGGAAGGCGATCCGGCGTGGATGGACGAGGATGGCGGAAGCAGTGTTCCCTGCGGCAACGGCATCAAGGCAAAACAGACGTTCCAGTGCGCGCCGGACACCGAGAGGATCACGGATGACCCTCACGGCCTCCGCCATCGGCTGCAAACCCTTCGGGCGGAAATCAAGACCGTGCGTGTGGGCAGCATCGCGGGATCGCCGCACCGGCAGACCCCTGCGGAATGCTTCTTCCAGGAGCAATGCATGGGTCTTTCCGCCCTCCGTCAGACCATGGGCGTCGAAAACGGAAAGCCTCGGCCGACGCTGCTGCAGCCACTCAAAAAACGCTGCAACGGCGCGTTTCGCCTGGCGTGGGTCAGCCGAAAGCAGCGGTGTGCTCATCGGCTGAAGGGGATGGCTCCAGAGAGCGGCGCGGCTTGGCGAAAACCAGCCCGTGCCAAATGCGCGGTTGCGCGGCACCAGCGGAAACAGGCCGGTCAAAACGCGCACCCCGTCCTGCTGCTCGAAGGCGAGGGCCAGGCCCATGCCTCCGGCATCGATCAGGTGACTGCGTGCGGGAATCATGAAGTCGGGTGACAGGAAGGGATTGGGCTCCAGCGCGTTTGCCTCAAGGGATCGCCAGTCCGGCAGGACGCTCTCGACCTGCGCGAATGGAAGGATCGAGACAGTGCATTGCGCCGAATTGACATTGCCTGCCGACAGCGGCAGCGGCTCGTCCGGTGTGACGATGAAGCTCTGCGAATCCCGCATGGTGCGTGTCCCCAATCATGACAGTTGGATCAGTCTGGCGCACAAAGCGCCGCGAGATGATCCAGATCAGAGCACGAGTTCTCCCGCGTCAGACCCTGGGCTTTGGAGCTTCAAGAACCATGCCGCGCTGTCGGGCCGGTGCCTTGCTGATGGTCAGGCGGCCACGGCTTTGCAGGGTGACGATGCAGTCAGCCAAGCTGCGGCGCAGCCTCTGCTTCCCGGCAAAGGCGCTGTCGATCGCGTCCAGCAGTGCTTCCAGCCGCTCCAGTTTCAGGAATGCCGTCTCTCCCGCTTGCATCGCCAGCAATCGCGCCAGCACACGAAGGCGGATTTCCGCTGGCGCATTGGCAACGGCGAGCCAGTTGGCCTGGACCATGCCTTCGTTGATCGTGACCTCAGCCGCCCCCAAAACTGCCGCAGTGGAGTCATCCAGCGCGGCGTCAGCCCTGGCGGCACGGGCGGCCAGCCGTGTCAGCCGATCCGCCGTCAACCCTTCACCCTCCAGCGCATTCATGATCGACCGGATGCGCGTACGGCCAAACCTGTCATCCCTGTTGGAAGGATCATCAGCAAACGGGATGTTCCGTGCCCGACAAGTGGCCACCAGACGCATTTTCGCAACCGCAAGCAGCGGTCGGACATGCTGGATGTTCTCTTTCATCGTCTTGCGATGCATGCCCGACAGCCCGCTGATGCCGCTGCCCGCAATGAAACGCATCAGCACGGTTTCGGCCTGATCATCCGCGTGATGCGCGGTAACAAGATCCTGGAAGCCGTGTGAACGGGCGTGTTGTGCCAGCAGTGCATAGCGCACATCGCGGGCAGCGTTCTGCAGTCCGGAGGATGGCTTGCTACCCGCCCAGGTCAGTGTCGCATGGGGGATGCCAAGCGTCCCGCAGACATCTGCCACCATGCGGGCCTCCGCAGCAGCCTCCGGACGCAGGCCATGGTCGACGGTTGCGACGGCCAGCCGTGGCCGATGTGGCCATGCCGCCAGCAGCGCCAGCAAAGCCATGGAGTCAGGGCCGCCTGAAACGGCGGCCAGAATGCCGGTCGAAGGCCCGAATGAGGGTCCAAAAAGCGCTGCGGCCTCGTCATCGCTGAGCGGTGCGGGAGGAACTGGCGACGGCGCGCCGCTCATCCGCTGCAGCGTGCCCGCTGCAACTCGCGGCCAACACCCTGCTTGATCGCGGCGGGTGCGGTGGGATATTTCTGGCCATGGTTGGTCAGCACATCGCAGGCTTCTTTCGCAGCACCAAGGCCACGCAATGAAATGCCAAGCTTCAGTTCCGCCTCTGCCGCGCGGGCGGACTTTGCATATTTTGTCGTGACATCGACGTAGTTCTCCGCCGCCTCGCGCCAGCGCTGACGCTGGAAAAAGCTGTCGCCAAGACCCATCACGGCGTCCGGTGCCAGCCGATCATTGGGTCTCGACCGCGTGAACTCACGGAACGTGCCCTCCGCCGCTTCATATTCGCCGCTTTGCAACTGCTGCTTGCCCAGATCGATCTGGCCCTTGGCCGTTGCGGGATTGGCGGGGGCGCCGGCAGGTTGCGACCGCGGAGGATTGATCTCGACCGGCTGGCGAGGATCTCGGCCAATCGCATTTTCCTCGCCCGCGATGATCTGTCCGGGATTGGCCACCACACCTGTACCGACCTGACGTTGCGCCCGCGGCGGGGTGCCGGAGCCCGGAGCGCCAAGCGCTTGCGGAGCCCCCGTCGCCTGCGGGTTGGCGCCCGGGTCAAATGCATCGCTGCGCTGCTGGCGTGGTGGCTGTCCGCCCGGCGCTGGCGCGGCTCCAGGTTGCGGGCGTGCACCGCCAAGCTCCTTGAAGCGGAAATCCGTGTCGCTCTGGAAGCGCTTGAGCTGCTCCTCCAGCCGACGGTTCTGGTTTTGCACTTGCTCGACCTGTCCGTTCAACTGGCGGATCAGATTCTCCATCCGGTCGATGCGCAGCATGAGTTCGGCGGCGTCTTGCGCACCAGCGGGCAGGGCGGTGGCGATGGAAACCGCCGCCGCACCCAGGAGAAGTGTCTTGATCAATCGTGAAAGCATCATGGTTTCAGTCTCTTACCTGATTTGCCTGTCTCAGCAAACCTTGTTCTGACTATGGCATTGCGCATTTGAACACCCGCTGAATGCAAGATCTGGCACTGCCTCTGGCCATTGCACATCAAATTAGTTACAGATGTAACTAATTTGATCGCCTTGAGGTTGCCATGAACGTGAGGTTGCCATGAACAGGCATGTGATTCCTGCCCGGAGCAGCAGGCCAGAAGCTCTTTCCGTCACCGACCAGCGCTACATGTCCGGCTTTGGCAACAGTTTCGAGACGGAAAGCCTGCCCGGAGCCTTGCCGGTTGGGCGCAATTCTCCCCAGCGGCCAGCCTATGGGCTTTATGCCGAACAGCTTTCGGGTTCGCCCTTCACAGCACCGCAGGCCACGAACCAGCGCTCCTGGCTTTACAGGATCCGCCCGACCGTCAAACACACGCGCAAGTTCGTCAAGGCGGATCGCGGCCTGATCCGCACGGGCGGCCTTGATCGTGACGAGCATGACATGCCGATCGGACAGCTGCGCTGGGATCCGATTCCGCTGCCGAAAAAGAAGCTCTCCTTTGTCGAAGGTCTCGCCACGATCACGGTTGCGGGTGACGCAGATTCGCAATCCGGCATGGCGACGCATATCGCCCTCGTCACGCGCTCGATGGTCGATGAATACGTCTTCAACGCGGATGGCGAGTTGCTCGTCGTGCCACAGCAGGGCAGCCTGCGATTTTGCACGGAATTCGGTGTGATCGATGTGGTGCCAGGCGAAATTGCCATCATCCCGCGCGGAGTGATCTTCCGTGTCGAGCTGATGGATGGCCCCGCCCGCGCCTATGTCTGCGAGAACTATGGTGGCGCTATGACATTGCCGGACCGCGGCCCCATCGGTGCCAACTGCCTGGCCAACCCGCGTGATTTTCTCACACCCGTCGCCGCCTATGAAGACAGGGAAGGCAAGGCACTGCTGCACGTCAAATGGGGCGGAC
>JANMFA010000547.1:0-1544 GCA_031377545.1 Hyphomicrobiales bacterium
ATAGAGCGGCGCGATTTGCGGCATTGCCATGGCGGCCGTATTGACCAGCACCAGCACGAGAAACACGACTGCAAAGACAGGCGCGGGAACTTTGGCCTCACCCGCCTGCTCACCGCGCCGCATGAACCACCAGCCTATCGCCAGCACCACCGGAAGCAACAGGAAGACGCGGAACAGCTTGACCACAACAGCGGTGTTGCCGACGCTGTCGGATACAGCGTATCCCGCTCCCACGACCTGCGCCATGTCGTGGATCGTGGCACCCAGCATGAGACCTGTCTCACGCGGCGAGAGCCCCAGCCACAGGCACAACGGCGGGTAGGCCAGCATCACCAGTGTCGAGATGGCATTGGCCATGACCACCGTGAAGGCGGTATCGGCATCCTTGTTCTTGTAGTGGGGGACCACGGTTGTCGTTGCCAGCGTCGCGGAGGCACCGCAGACCGCATTGGCAGCCCCCGCCAGCGCCCCGTATCCGGCCTCCTGACCGAAGAGGCGCGCCAGAGTGACCGCCGCAACAATCGTGAGAGCCATCGAAGCCACGACCAGCACGATCGTTCCCAGCCCCAAGCCCAGGATATCGCCCAGAGCGATCCTTAGCCCCAGCAACCCGATCGCGATGCGCAGCAGTTTCTTGACGCACCAGGTGATGCCGGGCTGGAAGCGTGCATCAGCGGCCAGACGATTGAAAGCAATGCCGATGAAGAGCGCTATCACCATGGCAGGGAGGCTGAATCCCCCTGTCAGCATCTTCATCAGAGGTTCGGCCAGAACGGCAGCAACCGCCACTGCGGCGGAGAGCGCAATGCCTGCCCCATTCTTTGAAAAGAAATCAGCGGTGGAACCGATGCTGAAAGTGCCTGCCATGGGCGTAGCATTCCTTAGAACTGATAAGCCCTGACCGTTTGGGCGGCCAGGGCTTGGAAGTCGAGCCGATCATCTTGATGCGGAACCCGCCTTGGCAAGATTCCGCTGATTGTTGGTTCAGCTCAAGTGAAGCGGGAATTGCCTCCCCGACTTTGGCCGGTTGATCCGACCCTTTGCCCCCTTTCTGACGCGGGGGTGTCACCGGCTTCTCGACCGGTATCTGCTGGTCCTTGATACTCAGGCGCTGCGGTAAAGCTTGGTCATCGAATACTCCCGATGCCCCAGAGACTCGGCCGCCGTCAACCGTCCATTGGCCGTGCGGACAATGTTCTCGATCAGCATGTCACCCGCTTCCGGAATGGTGACATCACGGCGCAGGATGCCCGACACATCGACGTCGATGTGCTCCGGCATTGTCCGCATCGTCTTGGGATTGCCCGTGATCTTGATCACCGGAACGATCGGATTGCCGATGACATTGCCCTGTCCCGTCGGGAAGGTGTGGATCACATATCCGCCCGCCATCATCAGGGTCACGCATTCGGCCGCAGCCGATGAACTGTCCATGAAGTAAAGTCCAGGACCCTTGGCCGGGGCCTCGGCGGGATCAAGGATGTCGATGTACTTCGACTCGCGACCGATTTTCTCGAGATTGCCGAGCGCCTTTTCCTCAATCG
>JANMFA010000560.1:0-8339 GCA_031377545.1 Hyphomicrobiales bacterium
TCTCTTCCCTCTCCCCGCAGCAAACTTGGGCAGACTGCACAAGTTTGTCTGCCACCGGAGAGGCTGGCTGCCGGAGGCAATCGGGTGAGGGAAAACCACTGAGGTCAGCGGATCCCCCTCATCCGTCATGCTCCGCACGACACCTTCTCCCAAGGGAGAAGGACTAGGAGTGCGAGGCTCAGTTCGTGCCGCGCAGCTTGGCGAGTTCTGCCTGCAGGCGCTCGACGGTTTCCTTGCCGACGGTGGCGGCTGCGCGTTCATAGACCGGCTTCACCGCATCACGCATGCGCTTCTGCTCTTCCGGCGCAATCTCGTTCACCTGCATTCCCACCTTCTTGAGCGATTCAAGTGCCGTGTCGGATTGGGCACGGGTGACCTTGCGCTGCTCCTTCTGGCCATCGGAAGCGCAATCGAAGAGCGCCTTCTGCTCCTCAGCCGAGAGCTTGTCGAACAGCGTTTTGGAATAGAGGATCATGAATGGCGTGTAGGCGTGGCGCGTGATCGAGAGAAACTTCTGCACCTCGTTCAGCTTGATGTTGGCGATGGTGACGAAGGGGTTCTCCTGACCGTCGATCGCGCGGGTTTCAAGCGCTGCGAAAACCTCCTGGAACGCCATCGGCACGGCATTGGCACCGAGCGTCTTGAAGGTGTCGAGGAAGATGTTGTTTTGCATCACGCGCACCTTGAGGCCCGGAAAATCCTCGACCCTGGTGACAGGCTTCTTGGAATTCGTGAGCTGGCGGAAGCCATTTTCCCAGTAGGAAAGATTGACGAGGCCGACCGCAGGCATCTTGTCGGTCATCACTTTGCCGAAGGCTCCGTCGAGAATGGCATCGGCTTCCTTTTCGTTGGCGAAGAGGAAGGGCAAATCAAATGCACCCAGATCTGGCACGATGCCGACGAGCGGTGAAGTTGATGTCACGACCATTTCCTGCGTTCCCGAGCGCAGGGCCTGCGTCGCCTGAAGGTCACCGCCGAGCGCTGAGCCCCAGAATGATTGCAGCTTCATCTTGCCACCGGATTTGGCGGCAAGGCATTGCGTCATCACCGTGAGGCCGTTGCCGATGGGGTGATCGGCCGTGACGCCATTGGACACGCGGATTGTGCGATCCGCGAACTGGGCATTGGCGTCTCCCGACATCAGTGCGAGGGCACCGACAGCGGCGAGAAGGGTTGATTTCAGCATGGCATTTCCTCCTTTGGTTTTGGGTTCGTTGACCCGTCAGTAGCCCAGCAACTGCTGGACAAATTGCGTGAAGCTGATCCGTCCCTGGAAGAACCGGAACGGAGCCATGACCAACGGCGGCCAGAGCACCAGAATGAAAAGCACTGTACTTTGCGCGATCAGGAAGGGATTAACACCCTTGATCACGTCGCCCATCGAGACCTTGGCCACGCCCGAGACAACGTTGAGCACGATACCCACCGGCGGTGTGATCAGGCCGATGGCGTTGTTCATGATAAAGAGTACGCCGAAGTAGATCGGATCGATACCCGCCTGCTTGACGATCGGCATCAGCACCGGTGTCAGGATCAGGACGGTCGGCGCAAAATCGAGCGCCGTGCCGACCACGAGAACCAGTGCCATCAGCATGATCATCAGTACGGTCTTGTTGGAGACGAACTGCTGCAGGAATCCGCCGATCTCGCCGGGAATGTTCGCTGCCGTGATCAGCCATGACGAGATCAGAGCTGCTGCGACGAGGAACATGATCATTGCGGTCAGCTTGGCCGAGGACACGAGCAGGCCGTACAGATCGCTGACCTTCAGCTCCTTGTAGATGAACATGCCGACGAACAGGGCATAGACCGTGGCCACGACCGCAGCCTCCGTCGGCGTCGCCCAGCCGAAGCGGATCGAACCCAGAATGAAGATCGGCATGGCCAGCGCGAAGGCTCCGTCCTTGGTGGCCTGCCAGCGTTCGATCCAGCTGCGCTTGGGATAAGGCCTCAGCTCTTCCTTGCGCGCGACCCACCACCACGCGAACACGAGACTCACGCCCATCAGTATGCCTGGAAAAACCCCGGCAACGAAGAGCTGAGGGATGGAGACATTGGCGGCGACGCCGAAGATGACGAAGCCGATGGAGGGCGGAATGACGGGGGCGATGATGCCGCCGGCCGCGATCAGGCCGGCGGAGCGCGGCACGTTGTAGCCGGCGTTCTTCATCATCGGAATCAGGATGGCGGCCAGAGCTGCCGTATCGGCTGCGGCCGAGCCGGAGAGTGAGGCCATGATGACGGCGGCGATGATGGCGACATAGCCGAGGCCACCGTGACGATGCCCTATCAGCGCCAGTGCGAAATTGACGATGCGCTTCGAAAGGCCACCCGCATTCATCAGTTCTCCCGCAAGGATGAAAAACGGAATGGCGAGCAGAATGAAGCTGTCGGCGCCGTCCAGCATCTTCTGGGCGATGACCTGTGCGTCGAACGCGGGATAGATGCCCATGAACACCATCCAGCCCATCAGCGCCATGCCGCAGACCATCAAGGCAAAGGCACAGGGCATCCCCAGCGCCATGGCACCGCAAAGCGACAACAGGAAGACGAGGACGGTCATTCGAGCTTGCCCTTCAGGCTATGGACCACGTCCTCGTTGGAGAATTTGCCAGCAAAATCCTGCAGCTCTCCGGGCCTGAGATTGCCTGTGAGAGCGCGGAAAAGGCGCAGCAACGTCATCCAGCCGATGCCTCCTGCCGTGAAGAAACCGACCCCGAAGACCAGCAGCATGTTCATGCCCGATACCGGCGCAACGTTCGTGGCGTGCAGTGGTGCCTGCCGCCATGTTCCCCAGAAGAAGACCGCGCAGCAGAAGAAAACCAGCATGTCCGAAAGGACCATGCAGATCACCTGACCCTTTGGCCCCAGAGCACCGACAAAGGCATCGACACCCAGATGCGCATTCTCGCGGGCCACAACGACCGCGCCGATGAAGGTGAGCCAGACGAAGCAATAGCGGCTCATCTCCTCCGAGATCTGGATTCCGTCATTGAGGAACCAGCGCATCATCACGTTGCCGAAGACCATGATCACCATGGCGACAAGCAGGATGACCAGCAGGAACTCCAGGGCCTTGAAGAAGCCGTCCTCAAGCCGCTGCATTCTGGTCTCCTGTCACAAACAGAAAGTCATCCCGCGCCATGTCGGTCTCGACATCATGCCGGGCGGCGGCAATGAGGGTGCGGATCGCCGTTTCTGCCAGGTCAGGGCGGTGGGCGGCGATCGCCTCCACCACTGTGCTGTGCAGTGGCAGCGAGGAACGGGCGCTCTCGCGGCTTTTCACCGAGAACTGGAACGACACGCGCAGCAGCGCATCGACCGCCGGTGTGAGCGCAACAAAGAACTGGTTGTGCGTGGCTGCGAGGATGGCCTCGTGGAAGACAAGATCGGCCATGAGGTAGCCGCCGCTGCCGGTGTTTACAGCCCGGACCATGTCCCCATAGGCGCTGCGTATGGCGGTGATGTCGGCATCATTGGCTCGCTGTGCCGCAAGCTTGGCGGCTTCCGGTTCGATGGCCAGGCGCAATTCGAGAATGTCGCGGACAAAGGCCTGGTCCACACCCGCTTCCAGCCGCCAGCGAATGACATCCGGGTCGAGCAGGTTCCAGTCGGCAGGGGGGCGTGTTCGTGTGCCAGTGCGCGGGCCGGTAACGAGCATGCCCTTGGCGACAAGCGTCTTGACGGCCTCGCGGAGGATGGTCCGGCTGACGCCCATGGTGGCGCACAGCTCTGCCTCGGTCGGCAACTGCGACCCCATCCCCTTGTCTCCCCCTATGATCATCGCTGCAAGCCGGTCAACGACGGCAGCGTGAAAGCTCTTTGGCCTCATGAGCGATAGGTAGTATCATATGATGATTGGAGTCAAGCGGCGGATTTCTGCCATTTACAGCCGTTCCATCACTCCCTTGATGCGTCCGATGAAAGCCTTGCGCTGTTCCAGCGTTGCGACATTCATGTGATAAAGCGCGTGATACTCCACGCGGGCGCGGGCCTGCATCAGGCGTGGCAGATAGCGCGTGATGATCTTGCGTGGAGGGTCGCCGACATACATCGCCACCCAGCGCGGGCGACCGTAGGTCGAGATGCCGATGACCCGACGGATCTTGGTCAGCATCGGCTTGACGTTCCTGGGATCGGACAGGTCGAAAGAAACGCCGGGCATGAGCAAGCGGTCAAACCAGCCCTTGAGCATGGCTGGCAGGCCGAAGCACCAGGTCGGGAATTGCACCACCAGTGTTTCGGCCGCATGCAGCCGGCGCACATAATCCTCCAGACCCTCCTGGTTCTTCGTCACATCGTGATAGGCGCGTCGCCGCTCGGCGGTGAGGACGGGGTCAAACCCCTCGGCATAAAGATCGCAAAGATCGACGTCGTGACCCTTCGCCCTCAGGCTTGCAACGGCTTCTTTCATGATTCCGGCATGGAAGCTGTCATCGACCGGATGGCAGTAGAGATAGAGGATTTTCATGGTTTCTCCTCCTTCGCCCCTTTGGGAGAAGGAAACAACTACTCCGCCGCGATCGCCTTTGCGCCTTCAAGGCTCGGCAAGCGGCCCGGGTTCAGGAGGAAATGCGGATCGGCCTCGCGCTTCAGGCCTTCCTGATCGGCCTTGATGCGTTTCCAGCCAGTGCCTTCCAGCGTGTAGATATGCGGGTTCGAGACCTTCAGACCATTGGCCTCGAGTTTGGCCATGATCGCGTAAAGTCTCTCGGGAGAGGTGAATCGCACCAACGGCAGCGACGAGTTGGTGAAACCCGCATAGCGCTTCTGGAATTCGAGATGCCAGAGGATTTCGCCCGCGAACTCCTTCTCGGCCCAGGCCAGGGCCTCGACGTTCTTTCCCATGGGAAAAAGCACCTGCAGGTAGGTGATCGTGGGCTCGACCTTGAGCGCGCGCAGTGTCGTGTGGTTCCAGCAGAACTCGTAAAGCGGCGGGATGGGGTCATGGCCGTCGAAAGCTGCGGCTTCGGCAGCGACTGAAGTGCGCGTGTAGGTGACCGTGCCGCCCTGCGCTCTCGCATGGATATCGATGGCCCAGAGCTGCGGCTCGGATACCATCAGGATCGCAAAGGCCTTCTCCAGTGGCACGAAGGGCTGAATGCGCTTGAAATAGGCCGAGATGCCCGGTGCATGGACCGAGATGAGCTTCTTCGCGACGATCTGGTCTTCGGCCAGCGTCTGCGCAAACCTTGCACAATCCACAAGGCTGTCGAACGTCACGATCGCCTCTGCCCAGTCCTGCCTTGGCGCTGTCGGCAAGGTCACATCGAGGACGATGCCGTTGACGCCGTAGGCATGCACCGCCTTCATCGTGTCGGGGCCTTCCAGCGTGAAGACGCGTGGCGTCTCCTCCATCGACAGGAGCGTCATGCCCTGCACGGCACCTGCATCGCCGATCTGTCCCCAGGTGATGGAGCCGACGCCCGCCGCACCGCCGCAGATGAATCCGCCGACTGTCGCCGTGGCGCGCGTCGAGGGAAAGATGCGCAGTTCCCAGCCTGTCGGCTTCAGCTCCCTGTCGATGTCCAGCATGAGCTTGCCGGATTCTACCTTCACGAGGCCGGGCCGCGTTTCGAGGATACGGTCCAGGCCGGTCATGTCGAGCACGATGCCGCCGTCCAGCGGCACGCATTGCCCATAGTTGCCGGTGCCGCCGCCGCGCGTTGTGAGCGCGATGCGCCGTCGGGCGGCCAGCGCCACGACGCGGACCAGCTCTTCACGGTTGCGGGGGCGCACGATAGCGAAGGCGCGCTTGTCCTCAAGCAGCGGCTTGAGAATTGGCGAGAACCAGAAGAAATCGCGAGACTTCAGTCTGACGGTTCCGGGATCGGTGGCGACCGGGAGGTCGCCCAGATCGGTGATGAACTGTTCGAGGGCAGGCCGGTTCAATGCCGCTGGTCCTTCGGGGCGTAGAGCAGATCCAGATCGAAGGCATGCACGTCCTGCAGCAACTCGATCATCTTGTCCGTCACGACACCAATGGTCCTGTGGCCCTTCTCGGCCGTGGCGATGGAGGCGTCGCCAACAGTGCCATGCGGCCCCAGATCCTGCGCGATCCAGCCGAACGCGGCTGTGCCATGGGCGCGAAGATGTTTGTGCTTCTGCACGAGCCGCTCCTGCAGCGAGTGGAATTTCTCGGCCATGTCCATCTTGACCGCATCCGGCGTCAGCGCCAGCATGACGGATGTTTCCATGTCGCCGCCATGGATGCCATAGGCCTGCTCCCATTCGCTGTAGAGACCGGGCGGCTGCCCCAGGCGCGACCAGCTTGCGACAACGACCAGCATGTTGTGCTTCACGCGCAATTCCCGCGCTACCACGTCCAGAACGGCGATGTTGCCGCCATGGGAATTGGCGAGCACAAGCTTGCGCACGCCGGCGCGGCACACGCTCTCGCCAATCTCGATGATGACCCGCGCCAGCGTCTCGTAGGACAGCGTCAGCGTACCGGGCGAATGGATGTGCTCGTTCGACTTGCCCACGGCCTGGGCTGGCAGCACCGTGACTGGGAGATCGGCTGGCAGCTTCTTCAGCATTGCCGCCACATTGCCCTCATTGATCGTCGTGTCGGTTGCCACGGGCAGATGCGGACCGTGCTGCTCGATGGCACAGACCGGCAGCATCGCAATCCATCCGGATGTATCGGAGGTGGAAAAATCGACCGTCGTCATGTCTTTCCAGAACGGGCGCGGCAGGTTGGCCATCTTGGAACCCTCAGTTCTCGCGCTTCAGCGCACTTTCGTGCCAGCGACGCAGCAGAAGATGCGAAATGAAGCTGGTGACGAGAAAGATCGCGATGCCGGTGAGCGAAATCATCACAAGCGCTGCGAACATCCGTGGAATCTTCAGCTGGTAGCTGGCTTCCAGAATACGGTAGGCGAGGCCCGAGGCGCTGCCGCCCGACCCTGCAACATACTCCGCAACAACCGCCCCGATCAGCGCCAGACCGCCCGCGATCCTGAGGCCGGACAGAAAGAATGGCAGGGCGGCAGGCAACCGCAGATAGCGCAAGCCTTGCCAGCGCGACGCACCATAGATCTGAAACAGGTTCAGCAGGTTGTGATCGACCGAGTTCAGGCCCAGGATCGTGCTGGACAGAATCGGGAAGAACGCCACGATCCAGGCGCAGATCAGCAAGGACAGGTTGATGTCGCCCACCCAGATGATGATGAGCGGTGCGATCGATACAACAGGTGTGACCTGCAGGATGATGGCATAGGGCAATAGCGACTTCTCCAGCCATTTTGACTGGGTGAAGAGGATCGCCAGCGCCACACCAACCGAAACCGCAGCGATCAGTGCAGCGAAGGTGATGCGCAGCGTGATCCACAGTGATGTCGAAAGTGTACCCCAGTCGGCGATCAGCGTCTTGCCCACGAGAATGGGTCCCGGCAGCACATAGGACGGGATCTCCTTGTAGCGGACGAGCAACTCCCACGCCGACAGAAACAGCACGCCCATGGCGAGAGGTGCCAGGATGTTGGGCCAGGTTGACAGCGGGATTCCCAGAAAACGCTCTTCGTCGGCGAAAACCGGCATGGCTTCCGAGTCAGTGCCGTCGTGGGCCTTCGCTAAGGCGCGCGGATCGAGTGCGGAGTCGGTCATGCGTGGATTGCATCCTTCAGCTTGTCCGACGCCAGACGGCAAAGGTCGGCGTAAGTGGCCGATGTTCGGAACGTTTCCGACCGCGGATAGGGCGCGCTGACGTCGAGATCCGCCATCACGCGACCGGGACGTGCCGCCATGACCACGATGCGTTGCGACAGATAGACCGATTCAAATACCGAGTGAGTGACGAAAACCGCCGTAAAGCGGCTCTTCCACCACAGCTCAAGAAGATCGTCGTTGAGCTTGTGGCGCGTGATTTCGTCTAGAGCCGCGAAAGGTTCGTCCATCAACAGCACCCGCGGTTTGGTGACAAGCGCACGGGCGATCGAGACGCGCATCTTCATGCCGCCGGAAAGCTCACGGGGGAAGGCTTGCTCAAAGCCTTTCAGTCCAACCAGCGCCAGCATTTCTGTCGAACGCTCACGGGCATCGGCCTTTTTGACGCCCTTGAGGATCAATGGCATGGCAACGTTGTCGATGGTGCGCGCCCAGGGCATCAGCGTGGGGTCCTGAAAGACAAAACCCAGGTCACGCTCGGGATTGCCGTCTGCGTCATGCGCCTGCATCGGCCAGTCGATGATCCCGGCGCTGGGCTGGCTCAGTCCTGCGATCATGCGCAGCAGCGTCGACTTTCCGCAGCCGGACGGGCCAAGAAGGCTGACAAACTCGCCTTGCCGGAGATCAAGGTCCACGTTGCGGACGGCCAGTGTGCCATTGGCAAACTGCTT
>JANMFA010000563.1:0-1865 GCA_031377545.1 Hyphomicrobiales bacterium
GTCGCCGCCCGATCCTCTCCCCGCGCCGAACCTTGTTCAGCATACGGCGCGGGCACCTTCCCTACCCTACTCCTGAATTTCGGCCCCGTCGTAGGGCGACCGGATCCCGGACATCAGGCAACTCAAGGCGGCTGGCAACAGCCGCCTTTTTTATTCCGCCTGCTGCGTGCGCTTCTCCATCAGGAGCAGCATCGACCCGTCGGCAAAGGCAGGGTGACCAACACTCGGCTCCCCATCCGAAAGCACAAAGCCCTCCTTGAGATAAAGCCGGTGTGCCGGCCCGTTTGAATCGTTCACGATCAGCGTGACCCGGCCAAGCCCATGGGACCGGGACAGCCCTTCCGCCAGTCCCAGAAGGCTGCGGGCCAACCCCCTGCCGCGCGCCCAGTCTGCGACGGCCAGTTCGCGGACGAAAACCGAATGGCCCGCCTGCTTGATCAGCCGCACCGCACCCGCCTGCTCGGGCGGCTCCAGCAACGGATTCATGCCACTTGTGTCGCCAAGCACGTTCAGCAGCATCATGGCTGCCATGCGGCCATCGATATCGGCCACGACAAAGCGTGGATAGCCAATCTCGCAACTGGCATCGGCAAGTTCCGCCACCCCGCGCTGCCGCCAGCTTTCTCCAGGTGCCGTCACACGCGCCCAGGCCGAGCGAATCCCGCCCCAGCTCGACACCATCATCAATTCCAGCAATTCCTCCACGTCATGAGGCGTTGCGACGCGCAAGGAGGGGGTCGAAGGCATGAATGCTTCGATACCACCATGTAAGGTTCTGTTAACCATCTTTCTTCATGGTCGTTAACTGATCCGGCAGGAGAAATCTGACCGGAGCCCAGAATCGGGTCAAAACAAGGGCTGGCATATGCCTGGTGATATCGTTCTTTCGCGCGGAATCAGGACCAACCTGCTGTCGCTGCAAACACATTCGTCCAATCTCGAAATCAGCCAGGAACGGCTGGCCACCGGCAAGCGCGTCAATTCAGCGCTCGACAATCCGCTCAACTATTTTCAGGCTGACGGTCTGCGCCAGCGCGGCAAGGATCTTTCCAATCTGCTGGACCAGATGGGGATCGCTGTCGAAACCCTGAAAATCACCGGCAAGGCCATCGAAGGCCTGCAGAAACTGGCGGAATCCGCCAGCGGAATCCTCAAGAACGCCGCCTCGACCACGGACAACACGATTCGCAGTCAGGCGCGCCTGTCGTTCGAGGAAATCAAGACCCAGATGAACCAGCTGGTGGCCGACGCCAGTTTCAACGGTCGCAACATGCTCAACGGCGGAATCGCCGGTGCCTATGACAGCCGCTATGATCTGCGTGTGTCGTTCAACGAAACACTGACGACGCAGCTCGATGTGAAAGCTATCAACCTTCGTGCGACTCTGGCAGGCAATCCGCCGATTGCCGCTGGCTCTACGGCGGCTCAGGTTGTCACGCCGGTCGCGCCGGATGCCCTGGCGCCAACCGGATTTCCGCCGCGGGCGGGTGCAACGGACTATGATTCTGGCGCGCTCGGTGATGCCACGCTGCAGCGTGACCTTGCCTATCTGCAAAGCTACATTTCCTCGATCCGCGGCGCGGCATCAAACTTCGGCATCAACCTCACTGTTCTCCAGAACCGCCAGCAGTTCACCAAGGACGCCGTGCTGACGCTCAACGTTGGCGCGGATGGCCTGGTGCTGGCGGACCAGAACGAGGAAGGCGCGAAGCTTCTCGCGCTCCAGACACGCCAGCAGCTCTCGACCCAGGCACTCAGCCTCGCCAACCAGGCGGATCAGGCTGTGCTGCGCCTGTTCAACTGAGGAGCGTTTGAACCATGGCGCTCAAGGTTGAACTCAAGCCGGGTGAAAAAATCATCATCGG
>JANMFA010000326.1:0-2132 GCA_031377545.1 Hyphomicrobiales bacterium
CCTTGCTGACGATCAGTTTGGCTTCGGTCGGGTGCTCTTCAAACCACGTGGCGAGGCGCTCGTTCAGCAGGCCTTCCACCACCGGGCGCACCTCAGATGAAACGAGCTTGTCCTTGGTCTGGCTGGAGAATTTCGGGTCCGGCACCTTGACGGAGACGATGGCTGTAAGGCCCTCGCGACAATCATCGCCGGTCAGTTCCACCTTTTCCTTCTTGGCGATGCCGGAGCGCTCGGCATAGCCATTGACCTGCCGGGTCAGCGCACCGCGAAAGCCCGCCAGATGCGTGCCGCCGTCGCGCTGCGGAATGTTGTTGGTGAAGCAGAGAACATTCTCATGGTAGCTGTCGTTCCACCACAGCGCGACCTCGATGCCAATGCCGCTGGGGCCGCTGTCTTCCTGCGTGCGCAGCACCATCAGCGGCTTCTGCAACAGGGGTGTCTTGGTGCGGTCGAGATAGCGGACGAAGGCTTCCACGCCGCCCTCGTAGAACAGCTCCTCCACGACATTCGCGCCATGACGGCGGTCCGTCAGCACGATCCGCACACCGGAATTCAGGAAGGCCAGCTCGCGCAGGCGGTGTTCCAGCGTCTTGAAATCAAACTCGACGTTGGTGAACGTGTCGGTGGACGGCAGGAACGTCACCTCGGTACCGCGCCGTCCATTGGAAGGTGCCACGATCTTCAGGGGTGCAACGGGGACACCATGGCGGAACTCCATGGAATGCTCGTTGCCGTTCTGCCAGACCGTTAGCTTGAGATAGGACGACAGCGCGTTCACCACCGACACGCCCACGCCATGCAGGCCACCCGAAACCTTGTAGGAATTCTGGTCGAACTTGCCGCCTGCATGCAGCTCGGTCATCACGATCTCGGCAGCAGAGCGCTTGGGCTCGTGCTCGTCGTCGTCCTTGACGCCTGTGGGGATGCCCCGTCCGTTGTCATTCACGGTGACGGTACCGTCTTCGTTCATCGTCACATTGACGGCGGTCGCATGGCCAGCCAGCGCCTCGTCGATGGCGTTATCAACAACCTCGTACACCATGTGGTGAAGGCCGGAGCCATCATCCGTGTCGCCGATGTACATGCCCGGCCGCTTGCGCACCGCATCAAGCCCCTTGAGGATCTTGATGGAATCCGCGCCATACTCCGCATCCGCGCCGTTTTCAGGAGCGATTTCAGGTGTTTCGGCCATGTCGGAAAAAAGCTTTCAGCTGTTTGATTCGTCAGCGGAAACCTTAGCCGAAGGGGGGCCAGATAGCACGGGAAATAGCGTAGCCCACCCCTTCTGCCTCAAGAGGAGAAGGGGACGTCACAACTGCTCAATCGCACACACGCTCACGGCGATAGGTGTAGGCATAGGGATCAAGCCAGACCTTGCGCCGCACGATATGGCAGCTTGGCACATAGACCGGCTCCGGCTCCATATAGACCGGCGCGGGCGCAGCGACGGGCGGATAATAGGCGCGCGGCTGGGTCGAGTTGATGATCGCACCGGCAGCAAGGCCGCCCAGCACACCACCGACGATGCCTCCAGCCAAAGCGTCGCCCGAGTGGTGATGGCGCCGATAGGGATAATACTGCGCTTCGGCAGATGAAAGCGGCAGGGCCGACAGCAGGGTTGCTCCTGCCAGCGCCAGAGCGCAGCGGCGCAGATGGATTGCGGTCATTTGTGTGTCTCCACGTTACTCAACCGGAAACCATAAGATCGCAGCTGGAAATTAAGGTTTGGGTAAGGAACGTGGTTAACGGCCCCCGCTACCCTCGCACGGCCTTTTCCAGCCGCTCCAGAGCACCATCGATGGTCGCGTCCTTTTTGGCAAAGCAGAACCGCACGACATTGGTCACGGGCTTCTCCGCATAGAATGCGCTGACCGGAATGGTCGCCACGCCGTGTTCGGTCACAAAATGTTTCGAGAACGTCACATCATCGCTCATGCCCGTAGGCGTGATGTCGATGTTGAGGAAATAGGTGCCCGCAGCAGGCAGCACGTCGAAGCCAAGCGTGCTCAGCCCGTCCGCCAGTCTGTCGCGGCTGCGCTGGAAGTCCGCCCGCATCCGGGTGAAATAGCTGTCGTCCTTCATCAGGCCGTGGGCCACGGCTGTCTGCAGGTTCGGCGGCGTGGTGAAGGTGA
>JANMFA010000599.1:0-3297 GCA_031377545.1 Hyphomicrobiales bacterium
CCGAGCGGGTGGCGCGGCAGGTCGCAAGACGCTGATGATCGAGGGCGAACTCATCGCCAGCCCGCCACTTTGTAGATTTTGATCGCAAGGCCGATGCTCACATCCTTGCGCGGGTGCGTAATGGAGATGTGATCGCGAATGCCGGGTTTTTTATAGACGTGATGATCGCCCTTTGTCCGATCATGGACCCAGCCTTCACGTTCAAGGCGTTTGATAATATCGCGGCTGTTGGTGAGCATTGAGATACCAATCGGATTGATTCAACGGCATCTGCGATATTGTACCGAATTTGTACTTCACAAGAAAAATGCGATCAAACATCCAATTTTCGAACCTTCGTCACGTCGTCATCCACATGTAGGCTATACTTCACCCCACCTCCACATAGCTCTCCAGCACCATCTTCCGCCCGGCCTTGTCAAAATCCACCGTCAATTTGTTGCCATCCACTGCAACGACGCTTCCGGCCCCGAACTTCACGTGGAACACCCGTGCGCCGTCAGTGAAACGTGATGTCGCCCCGGCGGATTTGGCGATGAGTTCGCCCTCGATCATCAGCGTCTTGCGACCTGCCGCGCCACCCGCTCGGTAGGGTTCCTGCGGTCCCTGGTCGAAGCCGCCGCGTGTTGTTTCGTTGCGTTGCTGAGCACGCTGCCAGCCCGGTGTCTGATAGCTGGAGCCCTGAAACGGCGTCATCCGGTCGAAGCGGCTGTTGCCTCCGCCAAAGTTGCCGCCAGTATAGCCACCCCTTCCATGGGCGAAGGCGGATTGCGTGCTCATCACCTCCACATGCGCCTCGGGCAATTCATCGACGAAGCGCGAGGGGATGGATGCGTTCCACGAGCCGTGAATGCGGCGGTTGGAGGCGAAATAGATCTTGGCCCGCTCCTTGGCGCGCGTCAGGCCCACATAGGCCAGCCGCCGCTCCTCCTCGAGACCGGCGCGACCCTGCTCGTCCAGTGCGCGGGGATGCGGGAACAGCCCTTCCTCCCAGCCTGGCAGGAACACAGTCTCGAATTCCAGCCCCTTGGCGCCGTGCAGTGTCATGAGCGTCACCCGGTCTTCGCTCTCGCCTTGTGCGGCCTCCATCACCAGACTGACATGCTCGAGGAAGCCCTGCATGTTTTCGAACTCCTCCATGGAGCGGATCAGCTCCTTGAGGTTTTCAAGCCGCCCGGCTGCGTCCGCCGAGCGGTCTTTCTTCCACATGTCGATGTAGCCGCTCTCTTCAAGGATCGTCTCGGCCACTTCGGTGTGGCGGTGCGTTTCCAGCATCGCGGCCCAGCGGTCGAACCCCGTCGCAAGGTCGCGCAATGTCTGGCGCACCTTGGGCTTCAGTTCCTCGGTCTCGATGAGCTGGCGCATCGCCTGCGTAAGCGGAATGCCGTTGGCACGCGCATAGGCATGCAGCTCATTCAGCGTCACATCGCCCAACCCGCGCTTAGGCGTGTTGAAGATGCGCTCGAAGGCCAGATCATCGGCGGGCTGGCGGACGATGCGCAGATAGGCCAGTGCGTCGCGCACCTCCTTGCGCTCGTAGAAGCGCGGTCCGCCGATAACGCGATAGGGCAGGCCGAGCGTGATGAAGCGCTCCTCGAATTCCCGCATCTGGAACGAGGCGCGCATCAGGATTGCGATCTCGTTGAGGCTGTGGCCCTTGACCTGCAAGGCCTCGATCTCGTCGCCGATCAGGCGGGCTTCCTCCTCGCTGTCCCAGGAGCCGGAGACGGTAACCTTGTGGCCTTCTTCGCCATCGGTGAAGAGCGTCTTGCCGAGCCTGCCTTCGTTGTGCGTGATCAGGCTGGAGGCGGTTGCCAGGATATGCCCGGTGGAGCGGTAGTTGCGCTCGAGCCGGATGACCTTCGCGCCGGGGAAATCCTTGTCAAACTTGAGGATGTTGTCGACCTCGGCGCCGCGCCAGCCGTAGATGCTCTGATCGTCATCACCCACGCAGCAGATATTCTGCGGGCGGTCCCGTACTGAGGAATTGCGCTGCGCCAGCAAACGCAGCCACAGATACTGCGCGACGTTGGTGTCCTGATACTCGTCGACAAGGATATAGCGGAACCGATCCTGATACTGCGCCAGCATTTCCGGATTTTCCTGCAGCAGGCGGATGCATTCGAGCAGCAGGTCGCCGAAATCACAGGCGTTGAGGGTTTTCAGACGGGCCTGATAATCCGCATAGAGCTTGCGGCCCCTTCCGTTGGCAAAGGCCTCTGCCTCGCCCGGCGGCACGCGTGAGGGCACGAGCCCCCGGTTTTTCCAGCCATCGATGATGGTTGCAAGCACCCGGGCAGGCCAGCGCTTCTCGTCGATGTTATCCGCCTGCAGCAGCTGTTTCATCAGCCTGATCTGGTCGTCGGTATCCAGAATCGTGAAATCCGGGCGCAGATCCACCAGTTCTGCATGGCGGCGCAGCATCTTTGTGCCGATGGAGTGGAAGGTGCCCAGCCACGGCATGCCCTCAGCGACACCGCCGATAAGATGGCCGATGCGCTCCTTCATCTCGCGCGCGGCCTTGTTGGTGAACGTGACGGAGAGGATCTGCGAGGGGAAGGCGCGGCCGGTGGCGATGATATGGGCGATGCGCGTGGTCAGCACGCGGGTCTTGCCGGTGCCCGCACCCGCCAGCACGAGCACGGGGCCATCGAGGGATTCGACGGCCTCGGTCTGTTCGGCGTTCAGTCCAGCCAGATACTGCGCAGCGGGTGATGCGCCTGCCACGGCACGCGCTGCCAGCCCACCGGCACGAGGTTGATGCTGGGGGGCCGGTTCCGGCAGATCGTCAATGGCGAAAGGATCGGACAATAGGACAGCCTGTTCACGAATCGTTTTCAGGTAAAATGGGGAGGTTCAGGCGGTTTGTCGACCAGTAGTGGCCGGGTCCGCCGCCTCGCGCCTGCGCACGCGCTCACGGTGCGCCGTGTAGATGCCACTCGCCGCGATGATCGCTCCACCCAGGATAACCCAGCGGTCCGGAGCGGCAGCGAAGATGAAATAGCTGCACAGCGCAGCAAAGACCAGCTGCATGTAGCTGAAGGGTGCCAGCGCCGATGCCGGGGCCTTTCCGAAGGCGAAGACCATCATGGCATGTGCGGTTGCCGAACCGACCCCGATCAGCAGGCCGATGCCGATATCGTCTTGTGTCGGCTGAATCCAGACGAATGGCATCATCACGGTGGCGCTGACCAGCGCGATCAGCGCTGACCAGATAATTGTCGTCTCAGGTGGTTCATCCGCTGTCATGGCTCGGGTGATCACGCTGGCATAGGCCCAGATTACCGCTGCGGCGAG
>JANMFA010000635.1:0-2543 GCA_031377545.1 Hyphomicrobiales bacterium
TATGGATGTGGACTGGCCTTGGCTTGTGGTGGCTCTGCCTTGTTGTCGTTTTCGTCGGACTGCAACGCGCGGGCCGCGCGGTAGATACCTATCAGGCGATCTGGGGACCAGACCGGCAGCACCCGGGCAATGCACGTCGACCCATCGGCATTGGCGTTATCCGTCCTGGAGAGTAAGTCTTGCGAGATGATGGCAGGGAGCCGTTCATGAGTTTTTTCGATGTTGCTGACCCGATCTTCAATCGATTCGTTATGGGCAACGCGCCACTCCAGAAGCTGGCGACAGGGTTCGACTGGGTCGAGGGGCCGGTCTGGTTCGGCGATGCCAACTGCCTGCTGTTCTCCGACATACCCAACAACCGGATCATGCGCTGGATTCCGGAAGTTGGCGTCAGCCTCTACCGCGAACCATCCGGCTTCAGCAACGGCCACACCCGCGATCGGGAAGGACGCCTGATCTCCTGCCAGCACGGCACCCGCAGCGTCAGGCGCACGGAGCATGACGGGACGATCACCACGCTGGCCGAGAGCTACAAGGGCAAACGGCTGAACTCCCCGAATGACGTGGTGGTCAAGTCGGACGGTACGATTTGGTTCACGGACCCGCACTACGGCATCATGACGGACTACGAAGGCCACCGCGCTGAACAGGAATTGCCCTGCCAGGTCTATCGCCTAGATCCGCGTGACGGCTCGCTCCTCGCCGTCGTGACGGACATGGCCTGCCCGAACGGCCTGGCATTCTCGCCTGCCGAGGATATGCTTTATGTCAGTGACACCGGTCGGATGTTCGACAACGATCCAACGCATATCCGGCGGTTTCGCGTGAGTTCCGCCGGTAAGGTATCAGGCGGTGAGGTTTTCCATGCCGTCAGCGCGGGCATGTCCGACGGACTGCGGCTCGACACCGATGGCAATCTCTGGTCATCGGCAGCCGATGGTGTTCACTGCATCAATCCGTCCGGGCGGTTACTTGGCCGCATCCTGGTGCCCGAATTGGTCTCGAATGTGTGCTTCGGAGGCCGTGGAAAGCACAAGTTGTTCATCACCGCAACGACGAGCGTGTACGCGATTGCCCTCAATCGAAGAGGTCATTGAGGGGGCCGTGCAACGCGCCATTGCGGGATAACTCAAGGCAGTGCGCGGACGCTCGGGCGGCTTGAATCTTGGGATGTTGGCCAAGGGCGTGCGCATCGGCGAGGTCATGAGAGCGACCGAGCCCGACTTCGCCCTTGTGGAGTGGTTTACCCGCGGCAATCAATGCGTGATTGCCGGAGCATGCAAACTGGCTCGGCTTTTAAACGAGGCATTGGAGGCGCTTGTCACGTCGCTCAATCAGCGCACTCTGGCCGATCTCTGTTTGAGCAGGTCACCCGTTGGCGTGCCACACCGCATGAGGAATGTCCGCGTTCTGGAACAACCAGGTTGACCTGAATGACGGCGTGTTAATCGGCTAGCGTAGCAAACCTCCTACCGTCGTACAGTGTTGACTCCGTTCTCGTCTTGCGCGGATGATCGGCGCTCAGACTGACCCAGCTTTGCCAGCCTGATTCTCAACTTTGGGGAATCTTCTGCATGATGGCCACAAGATCATCATGCACAGTCTTGATGTGGCGCTGAAGCAAGGCGCAAGCTGCCTCCGTGTCGCCGCTGCGACACAGGTCGATCAGTTCGCCATGTTCTGATTGCGCGCGCTGCCAGGCGACTTTGCCGGACAGCTGAATGCGGGTGTAACGCTCGCTTGCGGTCAGCAGATTGGCCACGATCCCGGCAGTTCGCGGCAGATCTGCGCGCCTGTACAGCGCCATGTGCAATTGTGCATTGAGCGTGCCCCAGCGCGCGGCATCCTTGCTGCGAATGGCCTCTCCAAAGGCTTTCTGGACACTGTCAACGTCCTGGAAATCCTCACCCGTGAGCAGGGGGGCCGAGCGGCTCAGCAGCCGTACTTCCATGATCTCTCTGAGTTCGAAAACATCATCGACCTCAGTCCGCGACAGGCCTGTCACAACCGCACCCTTGTGCGGCACGATGTGAACAAGACCTTCTGCCTCCAGTTGCAGTAGTGCCTCGCGCACCGGTATCCGGCTGACGCCGAACTGCGCGGCGAGCGCGTCCTGCTTGAGCTGTGATCCAGATGGCTGCTCTCCGCTCAGGACAGCATCCCTGATCTGGCTGGTGATCGCAGAGGAAATCGTGCGGTGCTTGAGAGATTGGGTCATCGGTTCAAATTGAGTTTGTAGGCCTGGTCGGAAAAAATCGAGCTATCAGCGTTGAGATGACTTGACGTATCGATTATATACAATCTACGATCATAGACATGCTGATCAAGCCGTCAACATCCCTTCCACAGCTAGGCCGGGTTTCGAGGATGCTCGTGGGGCTTTCATCGGGGTTACTCGCCGTGGAGCGTGTGGCAATCACGGCGCTGATGTTCCTGCTTGCGGGCCTCGTCCTGCTCAATGTTGTAACGCGCTATGCGGGCCGACCAATTTACTGGGTCGATGAGGCTTGCGTTTATGCCATCGTCTGGCTGACGTTCATCGG
>JANMFA010000003.1:0-3174 GCA_031377545.1 Hyphomicrobiales bacterium
AACTGAGCTAAACTCCTGCAGTGCGGAGTGCTTTGCCCGATCAGCGCGGCGATTTCAAGGCCCCTTCACAGGCGCAGTTCAGCGGCAAGATCACCAACGCCTGCCACACTCATGTCGCCGATCAGGGATTCCAGCTGCATCGCGCGGTTCGGGCCAAGCAGTGACCGGGCCTTGGCACTGACCTTCATCTGACGCTCCGGCAGCGGCAGGGGAACATCGAGGTCAAACGATCCGTTCCTGCTTTCGCTGCCGTACAGATCAAGCGCTACCTTCACCTGCGTATCGGTAACGTCCGCGTTTCCCGTTACGGCCACCTTGTCACGCAGGGCGATCAATGCGGCATCGGCGCAGGCTTGATCGGTATAGGTCGCAAGCGCGCCGGTATCCCATCCGGAAAGCGCCATGGCGCTGGTCAGGCCATAGCTGAACTTGGCCTCAAGGCCGGTTGTGGGCTTCTTGATGTCGCAGACCCTGAGCCAGCGTGGATTGACCGTGATGCCGATGGATTCGATCTGACCAGGGTCAAATCCCGGGACAGCACGCAGGCGCGCGAGAGCCTCCAGCGCGGCATGCAGGCCGTGGCAGCAGGCGTGGAACTTGTGCTGGACCGCCTCGAACCAGAAGTCATCGCCCAGACCCTGCAGGATCGCCGCCGGATCATTGCCTTCCCCCGCATGGGTCTCGGCGAAGCCCTGCACGCATTCCAGCCCGTCCGGTCGGGACACAAAGCCGGCTTTCGCCAGAAGTGCCGCCTCGACGCCATTGGAGGCCGCGATCCCGGCATTGAAGGGCTTGCCCATGGTTCCGAACTGCGATTTCAGCCCGGATGCCCGCGTGGCCACGATTCCAAGCGCATGGCGCATCCGCTCTTCGTCCAGCCCGAGCAACCGCCCTGCGGCCACAGCGGCGCCGAAGGCCCCCGAGGTCGCGGTCTGGTGAAATCCGTGCTGGTAATGGCCGGTGCCAAGCCAGGCCCCGATCCGGCAAGCCGCTTCCATGCCGATCAGTGCCGCATTCATGAAATCCTTGCCAGAAGCACCCGTCTTTTCCGCAATCGCCAAAGCTGCAGGAAAGATCACGACGCTGGGATGACCGACATAACTGAAGTGCGTGTCATCATAGTCCAGCGCATGGGAAATCGTGCCATTGACCAAAGCCGCCGCGCGCGCCGGAAAAAGCCCGGTCTGGCCGAAAATGCTTGCTTCGCCTGTTCCGGCCTCCCCCGTGACCATGTCGCACAGGATAGCACTGACAGGCTCCCCCTTTCCCGCCAGGCCGACCGCACACCAGTCCAGCAGCGACAGCTGCAGAACCGCCAGCGCCGATTCCGGAAGGGGGCGGCTTCCGCAGGCAAAGGCGGCAATGGCAGCTGTCATCGGGAGCGTAGCGGACATCTCAATCCTCCTGGAAGTGCCAGCTATCGCTGCCGGGCCACTGATGGCAAGACGGCAGAAGGCGGATTGCCCAAGCCCACACCGCCATGCGAGGAGGCCTCATGCCTGTCGATATGAACCACCTCAGCCAATGGGTCGGCGCGACCGAGACCCGTACCGAGACCCTCGCCCCCTTCCCGGCCAATGCGCTCGCCGCCACGCTTGACCGCGGTGAGCCGACCTATGACAGGGGGGCCGCCCTGCCCCCGCTCTGGCACTGGCTGCATTTCCTTCCGATCCATGCGCTGTCGGAAGGCGGCCCGGACGGGCACGCGGCGCGCGGCGGATTCTTGCCACCCGTTCCCCTGCCCCGCCGCATGTGGGCGGGCAGCCGTCTGTCTTTCCTGCACCCCTTGCGGATTGGAGAAACGATCAGTCGCACCTCGACGGTCATCAACATCCACAGCAAGGAAGGCCGCAGCGGTCCACTCGTCTTTGTCACGGTGCGCCATGTTATGACCGATGGGCAGACAACAGCGATCGAGGAAGAGCACGACATCGTCTATCGTGCGAACGTGACACCAGGCACACCTGCACCTGCACCAGCGCCGTCGCCAGCCCCGGCGGATGCGGATTGGGAGCGCGCGATCAATCCCGATCCCGTGCTTCTGTTCCGCTATTCCGCCCTCACGTTCAATTCGCACCGCATTCACTACGACCGGCGGTACGTGACCGAAGTGGAGGGCTATCCCGGGCTCATCGTCCACGGCCCGCTGATCGCGACATTGCTGCTGGACGGTCTGGCGCGCCATCATCCTGATCGCGCGGTTTCACGCTTCGCCTTCCGTGCGGCAAGCCCGATCTTCGACACGACGCCATTCCTCGTTTGCGGCAAGCTCTCCAAAGACGGACGCTCCGCGCGCCTCTGGGCCCGCCATCTCGACGGATCACTGGCGATGGACGCCACGGCGGAGCTTTCCTGAATCCTGCAGACATGCCAGTTTGCCCAACCCTTTCGACAGCAGCAGCGATGATCCCAAATTCTCCCTCAGATCCCTACCAGGACATTCGCGACGCCGTTCGCGCACTCTGTGCAACCTTTCCGCCAGAGTATCACCGGAAGATTGATCAGGAGCGGGGCTACCCGGATGATTTCGTCAAGGCGCTCACAACAGCGGGCTGGCTTGCGGCATTGATCCCGCAGGAATTCGGCGGCTCCGGCCTTGGCCTTGCGGAAGCCTCCGTCATCATGGAAGAAATCAACCGTTCCGGTGGCAATTCCGGTGCTTGTCACGGCCAGATGTACAATATGGGCACGCTGCTGCGGCACGGATCAGACGCGCAGAAGCAGTTCTACCTGCCAAAGATCGCATCGGGCGAATTGCGGCTGCAGTCCATGGGCGTAACCGAACCCACGACCGGTACCGACACCACCAAGATCAAGACCACAGCGGTGCGCAAGGGCGACCGTTACGTCATCAATGGCCAGAAGGTCTGGATCAGTCGTGTCCAGCATTCCGACCTGATGATCTTGCTGGCACGCACGACTGCTCTTGCTGACGTCAAGAAGAAATCCGAGGGCCTGTCGATCTTCATCGTCGACCTGCGTGACGCCATAGGCAAAGGCATGACCGTGCGACCCATACCCAACATGGTCAATCACGAGACGAACGAACTGTTCTTCGACAATCTCGACATCCCAGTGGAGAACCTGATTGGCGAAGAAGGAAAAGGCTTCAAATACATCCTCGATGGTTTGAATGCGGAACGTACGCTGATTGCGGCCGAGTGCATCGGCGAC
>JANMFA010000034.1:0-4693 GCA_031377545.1 Hyphomicrobiales bacterium
TGCTGGCCGCCAGCGTGCAGGTGGGTGCCAACCTCGAAATCCGCGTCAACGCCTCGGATGTGCTGGTGCTGCAGAACTTCTCGATCAGCAACTTTGCGGCGGATGACGTGATCCTGTGACCGCAGCCCCGGTGAACCGGCAACACGCAGCCCGCGTGTAGCCGGCACGGAACGAAACTGGAAATACCCGAAGCAATTCGGGCGTCTGGAAATGAACCGTCACCACCGAGAGGTATGATCATGCCTGCACCGATCAAGACGACGCCAGATTTCGAACTCGTCAATGCCGAAAACCCCGAAGGCGAGCCATGGCTCGCCGCCTCTCCGGATGGCCGCTTCTCGCTTCTGTTCTACGAGACGATTGCCGGACCACCGATCCGTACCGACCTCGAGGAGAGGATATACAGGACCGATGGCTCAAATCCGGAATCCTTCGGCACTACTTTTTCCTCGGGCACGAACGAGCATCAGCCCGCCAGCACCTATCTTCCAGACGGACGACGGGTCTATGTCTGGACCGAAGAGCCCACCGCCGGTGGCGGCAATGAAGAGGATGTCTATGCCGAAATCCGTTATGGAAACGGCATTGTTGATGTCGCACGTTTTCTGGTGACCGGCGGCGCTGGACGGCAGGTTGATCCGATCGTGGCGGCCAACAGCAGCGGCTTTGCCATCGCGGTCGTGGATGACTCAGTGGCGAATGGGCAGTTGATCCTTAAGTTCTACAATACTGCTGGAGCGCTGATCAACACGGTGACAGCACCGAATGCGCCGGAGTCGGTCGGTCTCGCATCTTCCGATCAGTACCGGGACGTGGAAATCGTGGCGCTGGCCAACGGCAGTTATGTGACCGCCTGGAGCAGCGGCGCAAACGCCAACATCTTCGCCAGGGTATATTCGAGTTCCGGTATTGCACAGAGCGGCGTTATAGATGTTCAGACGAGCGCGCCCAACGCGGCGTTTCCTGAGGTCGCAGCACTTGCCGACGGGCGTTTCGTCGCGACCTATCTCGAATTCAACAGCGGACTGGTCGTCGGTCGGATGTACAGTTCCGACGGCACGCCCGACGGTGCCGCCTTCACCATCGGCACTGGCGCGGCGAATGCAGTCTCGCAACAGGCCCAGACGGCAGCACTCCAGGATGGTCGCTTCGTCACGGTATGGCAGACCGCAACCGGGGACATCGCCGGGCAGGTGACGTTTGCCGATGGAAACCCTGACGGCGCAACGTTCACGGTCAACACGATCACGGCAGACGATCAGTCACGTCCCACCATTGCTACGCTCGCCGACGGGCGCTTCGCGGTATCCTGGGAGAGCGGCTCGGGCAGCGCGAAGACCATCTACACCACGATCTTCGATCCGCGCGAGACCGGCATCAGCGCTTCGGCAACAGGCCTCGCCGACGACTGGATCGGCACGTCCTTTGCCGACACCGTCTTCCTCGGCAACGGCAATGATTCCTTCAGCGGCGGCCTTGGCAATGACACCGTCCGTGGCGAGGCAGGCAACGATTCACTCCGCGGTGAGGCCGGCAACGATTCACTCTACGGCGGCGCGAACAACGACACGCTCGACGGCGGCGCGGACAACGACAATCTGTTCGGCGGTCTTGGTGCCGATTCCCATATCGGCGACAGCGGCATCGACTATGCCCGCTATGATGACGGAGCCTACGGCAACATCACGGTGTCGCTCAACTCAGCCGCCAACGCCATCATCGGCACCGGTGCCGCCGCGGGCGACAGCTTCTCGGGCGTGGAAGGCCTGATCATGGGCGCAGGCAACGACTGGGTCTATGGCGACACGCTCAACAATCTGATCCTGAGCGGAGACGGCAACGACAACATCTTCGGTTCGCTGGGTGCGGACTTCCTGGACGGTGGCACGGGCTTCGACTACGCCCGCTTCGACGATGCCTCCTACGGCGCGCTGCAGGCCGATCTGGCCGGTGCAAATTCCAACACCGGGGCTGCCTTGGGCGACACCTACGCCAACATCGAGGGTCTGATCCTTACCGGCTTCGGTGACATGGGCTTCGGCAACAGCCTCGACAACTACCTCTACGGTCTCGGCGGCAACGACACGCTCGACGGACGTTCGGGTGCCGACAACATCGACGGCGGCATCGGCAACGACAGCATGATCGGTGGCACGGGCAACGACGTGTTCTGGTATCGCGGCGCGGGCTTCGGGCGCGACACCGTGCAGGATTTCGCGGGTGGCACAGGCCTCGTGGACCAGATCAACCTGCAGGGCGTCTTCGCCAATTTCGCTGCGGTTATCGCGGCCAGCGTACAGGTCGGTGCAAACCTCGAAATCCGCGTCAACGGCACCGATGTGCTGGTGCTGCAGAACTTCTCGATCAGCAACTTCGCGGCGGATGACGTGATCCTGTGAGACTGTTCAGG
Source organism: Hyphomicrobiales bacterium (assembly GCA_031377545.1). GTDB lineage: Bacteria > Pseudomonadota > Alphaproteobacteria > Rhizobiales > Beijerinckiaceae > JADCCX01. The sequence continues at coordinate 2,411 of JANMFA010000034.1, forward strand.
TTGGAGGGCTTCCAGCCGGGCCGTGCATGACGTATCGACGGTGCAACTGAATCGATGATGGCCCGCGGGCCCTCCTCTCCTCCGGAGCCCACCGATGCGCCGCATCCTCGCCGTCACCGTTGGCCGATCCGACTATGGCATCTACCGGCCGGTCCTTGACGCGATGAAGGCGACAGGACGGCTCAGGCCGGAGCTTCTGGTTTCCGGCAGCCATCTTGGCGCTGAGGGCAAGACCTCACTGGCCGAGATCGAGGCAGACGGCTGGCCCATCGTGGCAAAGGTGCCGTTGCCGGACGCAGGTGGCAGCGCCGACGCCGTGGGTGCGGCCATGGCAGCGGCCATTGCCGCAGGCACCCGCATTCTCGCAGACGTCAGGCCCGACATCCTGCTGGTGCTCGGCGACCGCTTCGAGATGTTCGCTTTCGCGGCAGCGGCGGTTCCGCTCAACCTGCCCATCGCGCATATCCACGGTGGCGAATTGAGTTTCGGCGCGACAGATGATGTCTTCCGCCATGCCATCACCAAGATGGCGCACCTGCATTTCGCGGCGACAGACGGCTACGGACGGCGCATCCGCCAGATGGGAGAGGAACCCTGGCGCGTCACGGTGAGCGGTGCGCCCGCGCTGGATACCATGCGGTTGAAAGCGCTGCCCGACCGGGCAGCCCTGTCGGCACGGTTCGGAATTCCCCTCGAGCGGCCACCCATCCTTGTGACCTATCATCCCGTCACACGGAGCCTCGAGGAGGGACTGCAGTCATTTCGCGCGCTCCTCGATGTTCTTGCAAAGACTGGTCACCCCGTTGTCCTGACGGGACCGAATGCCGATCCGGGGGCGGATGCGATCCGCGCGGCGATTGCGGATTTCGCCCGGCGCGTCGACGGCGTGTCTTTCGTCGAAAGCTTCGGCGCAGAGAATTATCTCGCCATGCTGCGCGAGGCGGCCTGCGTGGTTGGCAACTCCTCCAGCGGCCTGATCGAGACGCCCTCCTTCAAGGTGCCGACCGTTAACATCGGAAACCGGCAAGCCGGCCGGACCCGCGCGCAGAACGTGATCGATGTGGCGGATGATGCCGCCGCCATCGCCGCTGGCCTGCGCAAGGCGCTCGATCCCGCGTTTCGGGCTGGGCTGAAAGACATGGTCAGCCCCTACGGCGAGGGCCGCGCCGGTGAGCGCATCGCCCAATGTCTCGTCGAGACCAGAATCGACCCGAGGCTTCTGGTGAAGCAGTTCAGCGATTGGCCCGACGGCGACCAGTGACCGGTCAAAGGTCGGAGCTTGACAAAATTCTGTATTTAGGTTTTATTTCCTATATAGGAGATTGCCATGACAGATACCCAACGCTTGTCTCTTCCCCTGCTCGCCGCAGGACAGGCCCAGAAACACGTGACCATGAACGATGCGCTCGACCGGCTGGACAAGCTGGTGCATCTCAGGGTCGTGAGCCGATCCCTGACGGTTCCGCCAGTCCCCCCAGTGGACGGCGGCCACTACATACCCGCAACGGGTGCCAGCGGCGCCTGGGCAGGGCTGTCGGGCCTGCTTGTCGTGCTGGAGGGGGCAACGTGGCGCAGTTCTCCCCCTGCCGCGGGCATGATTGCCTCAATCGCCGACGAACAGATCCTGCTGGTCCATGATGGCGCTGACTGGCGTCCGGCAAAAGGGCTTTTGGACGAGGCCCGCATTGCCCGCCTCGGTCTGGGGACGGCACCCCACGCGACCGCCGCGCTCCTGATGGCCTCCGACCGGGCGATCTTCTCCAGTCCGGTCGCGCCTGCCACGGGTTCGGATGTCCAGGTCGTGGTCAACAAGGCGCTCGCCACCGCCACCGGCTCGCTGCTGTTCCAGACGGCGTGGCAAGGCCGGGGCGAATTTGGCCTGTGTGGCAACGACAAGCTCAGCCTGAAGGTCAGCGCCAATGGCACGACATGGGCGACCGCGCTTGTCGCAGACAATGCCTCCGGTGATATGACCCTGCCCGGTCGGTTGACCATCGGCAGCGGCGCGCCGCTGGCCAGCGGGCTGACGATCTCGCGACCATCGCCTGCAATTGTTCTGAAAGACACACAAGGCTTGGGCAATGCCCATGTCTCGATCACCAGCCTGGTCGACGCGAACGGCGACGAAAAGGTCTGGATGGGCCTGGGCTCCAGCAGCAACACGGAATTCACATTCATGTCGCAATACGCCTATGGCATCACCTTCTATGCCTATCGCGCCAACAATACGATCCGCATCCTGCAAAATGTAGTCACCCGTCAGCGAGAGCAAACAAACGGAAT
>JANMFA010000069.1:0-4212 GCA_031377545.1 Hyphomicrobiales bacterium
TAACCCGCTCTTAGGCATATTCCTTTAAGGCTGATGGTCGGAGCGGTGTCGCTCCGCAAATGTTGCGTCCAGTCGAGTTCATAAGCCCGTGTTGCGTCAGCGTCTTCGAACGGCCTCCAGCATTCTGGCCCTTGTGGCTGCGCTGTCATTCGTGACGCCAGCCCCTGCCGCCGATGGCAGCATTGCGCCTGCCGAGATGAACGGCTTTGGCCGCCTCGTCTTTTCCCTCAGCAAGAACGTCAAGGCCCAGGTTCGCGCTTCCAGCGGTGTCATTGTGCTGACCTTCGACGAACCGGTAACTCTCGAGCTTGAGAAGTTGGCGGCACAGATGCCTTCCTACGTCTCCGTCGCACGACGTGATCCGGATGGCCGCACGGTTCGTTTTGCCACGACACGCCCCTTGAGGGCGAACCTGATGGAGGCGGGGGAGAAGCTGTTTCTCGATCTGCTGCCGGAATCGTGGCAGGGTTTGCCGCCCGCGCTCCCGCAGGATGTCGTTGAGCAGCTTGCCCGCAGGGCAAGGGACGCCGAAGATCAGTTGCGCAAGACGCAGCGCGAACGCGAAAAGCGGGAGCTGCGCGACATGACTGCCCGCGTCGGGACTGGCCCGACCTTCACGCGGCTGATTTTCGACATCGGACAAACCGTTCCTGTCGATATCGTGCGTGAAGGCGATCAACTGACGCTGAAATTCGATGCGGCGCTGCGCTTTGACACCTCGACGGTCAAGCCACAGCTTCCTGCGAGCGTCCAGAGCATGGAGGCCGAAACAAAGGCTGGTATGCTCAGTGTCACCATCGCGGTCGCACCCCAGACCGAAATGCGTGCTTTCCGCGAAGATGACACCGTCATCGTCGATTTTCCCAAGCCTCGTGACCCTGCCCGCGAGGCGGAGGTCATCCTTCCTGCACTGACCAGACCAGCTGAGGCGCAGGCGACGTCGCCCCAAGGTCCCGTATCGGCGCAGGAGATTGCAAAGGCCCAGCGCCCGCCCGCGCCGGTTCGTGCCCTCACGGAAACCCAGACCAATCTTCGCCCGGTCGTGACGCGTGTTGGCGACGGGCTTCAGATCCAGGTGCCATTCACCAGCGCCGTTCCCGCTGCAGCATTTCTGCGCAACGATGTTTTCTGGATGATCTTCGATACGAAGGCACTGGTTGAAGCCATTCCGGTACCCGAAGAATTCAAGAGCGAAATCGCCCGCATCGACGTGGATCGGGCGGCTGGAGCATCGATCCTGCGGATGACATTCCAGAATCCCCAGGCCGTGACATTCAATCCTGGCGAAAATGGCCACGGCTGGGTTGCCAGCGTCGGCAAGGCAGCGGGGCGTCCCACCGAGCCGCTCCTGCTCCGGCGCGGTGTTTCTGACAACGGGCGCACAATCCTGAAGTCAAGGCTGCCATCACTCGGACAGATATTCTGGCTGGATGACCCCGATACCGGCGACCGGCTGGGTGTAGTAACCGCCCATGGCCCGGCCCACGGCCTGTCCAAGACGCAGTCGTTTGTCGAGCTGACTGCCTTGCCAACGGCACATGGCCTGGCGGTAGCGCCGCGCGCCGATGACGTCATTGTCTCGGTAGGCCTTGATGAGGTGATGATCACGCGCGACGGCGGCTTGACTGTCTCACTGGGCGTTCCGGAAGGTGCAAGCGTATCCGCAGAAGGCGCAAAGGACATCCTGCTCGATGCAGAGGCCTGGCGCGCCGCCATCAAGGGCAGTGTGCGGGACGCAGGAAATGAGCTCCAGCGCGCTGCAGCGGACGCCCCGAAAAAGGACAAGACGGAGGCGCGGCTCAGGCTGGCACAATTCCGGCTTGCGACCGGCGATGCATTCGAGGCCAGCGGCATTCTCAAGGTGGTGGAGCAGGACGACCCCGCTGCGGTTGCCACCAAGCCCGTTCTGCTGTTGCGGGCAATGGCGGCCATCGAATCCCAGCAGATGAAAGAGGGCGCCCGTCTGCTTTCGGACGGACCGATCTCGCTTGAGACAGAGGCCAATCTCTGGCGTGGCGTGATGGAAGCGCGCAACCGGCGCTGGACGCCAGCGCTTGTCGGGTTCCGCCAGTCGCTGGATGCCCTGGAGCGCTATCCAGACGATCTGCAAGCCCGGATTCGCCGCGACATCGTTGAGGCGGCCATCGAGAATCAGGACCCCGCCTTTGCGTCCCAGCAGCTTGATCTCTACGAGCGCTTGAAGGGTCGAGAGGGGGATCCTGCGGATGCGGCGCTGCTGCGCGGCCGCGTGGCTGAAATGCAGGGCCGGATGGGGGACGCTGCCGCAAACTATGAGCTAGCTGCCCGGACGCACACCCGTCCGATTCAGGCGCAGGCGCGGTTGTTGCGCGTCTTGCTGATGATCAAGGACGGTAAAATTCCACGCGATCAGGCGATCGCCGAACTCGAGACCATCAAGATGATGTGGCGGCGCGGAGAGGTGGAACTCAATGCCCTGTCCGCGCTTGGCGAGATGTACGCTGCCGACAATCGCTGGCGTGACGCCTTCAGCACAGCGCGCCGGGCCACGGAAATCCTGCCCGATCATCCGTTGTCACGCCAGCTTCACGATTCGATGGCGCGACGGTTTGAGGAGCTTTTTCTCGAGGGCAAGGCTGATCAGCTCAACAAGATCGAGGCTGTCGGCCTGTTCTACGATTTTCGCAACCTGATGCCGATCTCCCGCCGGGGCGACGAAATCGTCCGTCGTCTGGCTGATCGCCTCGCTGATCTCGATCTGCTGGATCAGGCCACTGAGCTGCTCCAGCACCAGGTGGAGAACCGGCTGGGCGGCGTGGTGCGGGCGCGCGTCGCAGCGCGTCTGGCGGTGCTGCATCTCCAGAACCGAAAGCCGGCGGAAGCAGTCCAGGCCATCAAGTCAACGCGAGCGAACGATCTGCCGGAAGATGTTCGCCGGGGTCGACTTCTGCTCGAGGCGCGTGGATTGTCGGAACTGTCACGCACGGATCTCGCAATGGAGATCCTGGCGGGACAGAAGGGCGAGGATGCCGACCGGTTGCGGGCTGACGTGCTCTGGCGTGGCAAGCGCTGGCGTGAAGCCGGGGAGGGCTTCGAGACCGTCCTCGGCGACAAATGGCAGGGCGCAACATCGCTCACCGATTCAGAGCGGGCGGATGTGATGCGAGCGGGCGTGGCCTTTGTCCTTGCCGATGATCGCCTGTCACTCGACCGGTTGCGTCAGAAATACAGTCCGAAAATGGCAGACAGCATCGACTCCCGATCCTTCGCGCTGGTCAGCGGCGACAGCCGCAACCGGCAGAAGGAATTCCGCGAAATCGCGCGCAGCGTCGTTTCGGAAGATACCTTGACGGAATTCCTGAAGGTGTATCGCCTGCGCTACCCCGAAGCCGCTGGCAATCCGCGCAACCCGAGGGCTGCGGAAGAAGCTCTGCGTGAGCGTTCGCAAGGGCAGCCACCTGCTGTTCCGTCACCAGCACAGCAGCAGGGTCAGCGTCCAGCAGCTGCAGCGCCGGGTTGATGCGCCCTACGCTCTTCTCCGCTTCAGGTTCATGACATAGCCGATCACTTCGGCCACGGCCTTGAACTGATCTTCCGGTATCGGCTCGTCGAGCCCGACGGCAGCGTGCAGGGCGCGGGCAAGCGGCGGATTTTCGACCACCGGAACATCGTTGTCGAGCGCCACGGACTTGATCCGGAGTGCCAGCTCGTCCTGGCCTTTGGCGATGCAGATCGGCGCATCCATGCCCGGCTCATACTGCAACGCCACCGCATAATGCGTCGGGTTCATGATCACCACCGAAGCTTTGGGAACATTGCTCATCATCCGGCGGCGGGACATCTCACGGCGGATTTGTGCCAGTTTCTGCTTGATCTCGGGATTGCCCTCCGATTCCTTGTACTCCTCCTTGATCTCCTGCTTCGTCATCATCTGGCGCGTGATCCAGGTATGACGCTGATAGAGAAAGTCAGCAGCCGCAATGAAGAAGAAGATGGCCAGAACCGCGCCGAGCAGCTTGAGCACCATGCTCGACATGCGCGGCAGGGCAGAGGCGATGTCAGTGGAGGCCATGCTCTCGAAATAGCCGCGATAGGGCCACAGCACGAAGCAGATCACCGTGCCGACCAGCATGATTTTCACAAGGCCCTTGAGGAAGTTGACCATGGCTTCCTTGCCAAGCATCCGTTTCAGGCCCTGGGCCGGTGACAGGCGCGACAGCTTCGGTGCCATTG
>JANMFA010000097.1:0-3371 GCA_031377545.1 Hyphomicrobiales bacterium
TCTGGACCCGATGCGGTCCATGACAAGGGTTGAAACCCGGAGTCACCTTGAAGCGGTGCAGTGGCTGCAAAGGGTTCCATCGAAACAGAAATCGTGTTACCGTGTATGACAAAATTTGTCTATCGCGAGGAACGACATGAGCAAGCCGGTAGAACTCTCCGAACCAATCTCATTGCGATTGCCGGTTGATCTGCTCGCTTCGCTTGAAGCCGTAGCCGCCGCATCTGATCGAACGCGCAGTTGGGTTCTGGTGCGTGCGCTCAGGCGCTATCTGGCGACAGAAGGTGCTGACATTCTTGCCATTGAATCGGGCAAACGCCAGATTGCCGCTGGCGAGGCCCATGACTTCGGATCGGTCCTTGATGAAGTGGAAGCTCTGGTCAGGTCCGGCAAAGCCGCCTGATGAAGAAAGTCATTCTGTCCGCCAATGCGCGCATGTTTCTGCTGAGCGAGGCGGGGTATCTCAGAGCGCGCAACCCTGCCGCAGCGGATCGCTTTGTCGGTCGCCTGCGCGAAGCAAGAATGACCATTGCAACGTTCGAGGGCATTGGCTTTGAGCGTGATGCGCCTCCGGTTGCGGGCATAAGACGCCTCGTGGTGGGCGACTACCTCATGGACTATCAAGTCGGAAACAGCATCGAGATCGTCGCAATCCGTCATGGCCGACAGGCCGATCCCGATCTGCCGTTCGACGACGATTTCGACTATGAGGAATAAGATGGGTCATTGCGGACCCGGCACAGAAAACCGGAGAAACCTTGCGGCATCTCCGGTTTTTTCGGCAATCCGAGTTGAACCCGAGCCTTAAGCCCGCATCCGCATTCTGGACCCGATGCGGTCCGTTTCGATCTGTTCGCGGCGCTGTTCTTCCGCGCGTTCTGCGGCAGCTTCGCGGTCCTGCAGGATCTCGACCTTCTTCAGGTCTTCGAAAGCAATCTCGAGCTCGGCCTTGGCCCCGTCCAGCTGCCCCTTCAGCTCATCCGCAGAATGGATGATCTTTTCACGGCGTGTGCGGGCAGCGCGGGCATAGGTGGGATAGGCGAAATGCGCAGGATCGGAGATGCCGGCCCGGCGTTCTTCATTGGCGACCTCACGGTCGAGGTCAGACGCCATGCGCTCGAAGTCAGCGACCATGGCCTCGATTTGCGCCACACGACGGCGTTTTTCATCGACCTGAAATTTTTTCAGGCGGATCAGCGTTTCACGCGACTTCATAATTACGCAACTCCGGGAAGCCGGGACTAAACAAGATCATTCAGACGCCCCCGCCTGACTGACCGATGATTTCCGCGAGACGGATATAACTATCGCCCAAGGAGGTTGCTTCTTCCTTACCTTGACGCAAAAAATTTTCGAAAAATGGATTCTTTTCAATCGCGAGGTCCACATCGGGTGTGGTTCCCCGGCGATAGGCCCCCAGCTGGATGAGTTCCTCCATGTCGGCATAGGTCGCCATCAGACGCTTGGCCTCCTGCACGGTGGGCCAGTAGAGCGGATCGCAGGATTTCGGCATGGTGCGCGAAACGCTCTTCAAGATGTTGATGGCGGGATAGCGCCCGCGCTCGGCAATGCGGCGCTCCATCACGATATGCCCGTCGAGGATGCCACGCACGGCATCCGCCACCGGTTCGTTGTGGTCATCACCATCCACCAGCACCGTGAAAATGCCAGTGATCGCGCCCTTGCCTTCGCCCGGCCCGGCACGCTCCAGCAGGCGTGGCAGCTCGGAGAAGCAGGTCGGCGTGTAGCCCTTGGTGGTCGGCGGCTCACCAGCGGCCAGGCCGATATCACGCTGCGCCATGGCAAAGCGTGTGACCGAATCCATCATGCACAGCACATCATTGCCCTCATCGCGGAAATACTCCGCGATGGAGAGCGTGAGATAGGCCGCCTGCTTGCGCGCCAGCGCGGGCTCGTCGGAGGTTGCGACCACGACGACGGAACGGGCCAGGCCCTCCTCCCCCAGATCATCCTGCAGGAACTCCTGCACCTCGCGGCCACGCTCGCCGACAAGCCCGATCACCGAAACATCGGCGGCGGCATTGCGCGCCAGCATGGCCAGCAGCACCGACTTGCCAACGCCCGAGCCCGCGAAGATGCCCATGCGCTGGCCACGGCAGCAGGTCAGGAAGGTGTTGAGCGCCCGCACGCCCATATCCATGGGTTCGCCCACGCGGTTGCGCTTGTGCGCCGAAGGCGGATCGGCACGGTAGGGATAGAGCTTGCCACCCGGCGTGATTGGCCCCTTGCCGTCGATGGGCTGGCCAAAGCAGTTCACCACGCGACCAAGCCAGGCATGGGACGGACGCACACCGGGCGTGCTGGGCGTGATGATGGCGCGGCAGCCGCGCCTGACACCGCCAAGACCGGCGAAAGGCATGGCCAGCGCATGGGTGTTCTCGAAGCCGACGATCTCGCACACCACAGGCTCGGGCAGCAGCGTCTCGATGGCAATGGTCCCGCCGACCTTCATCAGCGACAGCGGTCCGGCGATTTCGATCAGCAATCCGCGCACCGCGACCACGCGCCCGAACACCTCCATCGATGGCATATCGGCGAGTTCCGCCATCAGCGCCTGCACGGCAGGAGCGCGCGCACGAAGTGATTCGGGGAGTGATTCGTCAGCCATTCCTTAACTCGTGGCCATTATGGTTGAGGAAAGCTGAATCCTGCCATCCCGAGCCCCAGAAGAGCGCCCCAAAGGGCAAACGATTCGAGGCCGAGTCGCAAGAATCACTTGGGGCTCTTTCTTAAAGTGTTGCCTGAAGCCGCGCATGTCTGAATTTTCTCCTCGAGTCAGCAACTTAACGCGATTCGAGGCTTTTTTCTCGTAAACGCTTGCATCCGGGAATCAGCATTTGTTAACCAATTGCCGTTAACGTTGCTTACTGAAATATGTCGACGGGCGTGTAGAAGGAAACCGGATGGTTCGGTTTCGGGCGATGTCGGCGGGCCAGGACGGGGATCCAGATATGCGCGTTCTCCTTGTTGAAGACGATAGCGCCACAGCGCAATCCATCGAACTGATGCTGAAGTCCGAGAACTTCAACATCTACACGACGGACTTGGGCGAAGAGGGCATCGATCTCGGCAAGCTCTATGATTACGACATCATACTGCTTGACCTCAATCTCCCGGACATGTCCGGTTATGAGGTGCTCCGCAGCCTTCGCGTCTCGAAGGTGAAGACACCGATCCTCATCCTCTCCGGCATGGCCGGCATCGAGGACAAGGTGAAAGGTCTCGGCTTCGGCGCCGATGACTATCTCACCAAGCCGTTCCACAAGGACGAACTGGTCGCCCGCATCCACGCCATCGTGCGCCGTTCCAAGGGCCATGCCCAGTCGGTCATCGCCACCGGTGACCTGCTG
>JANMFA010000143.1:0-7830 GCA_031377545.1 Hyphomicrobiales bacterium
GCGTTGCCGACCAGCACCTTGCGGGTGGTAGAGGCCAGCCCATAGGCCACATGCACCACGTATTCGCCTGCGGGCATCGGCAGGGTCGGCGTCGCGTCAGTGGATTGCGTGACGAGCGCGGGCTCGCCGTCGGCTGCGAGCCTGAACACACGCCATGTCAGGCCATGCGCGATGGGTTTGTTCTCGCCAGAAAATGTCGCAGAAAGGGCAAGCTGAGAACCACCCTGCGCCAGCGCAGGAACAAAGCTGCCGATCAGGAGGCTGAGAGCAAGGGCAAGGCGGGCGATCATTGCGATTCTGACTATCCTGAAACCAGTCTGGCGTGAAGATCAACCGCCAAAGCAAATCGGATTGGCAAAAATGGGGCTTTCAAGTTTCCCCTTCTCGGCTTAGGCCGAAAAGTACATTGGCTTCACCGAATACTCGGCGAGGGATCGGGAAAATTGCATGTTTTTCAATGCTGGACAGCACAAGCAGGCGGGCCTGCCGCACAACCCCTTCAAGGCCATCATGGCCCCCCGGCCCATCGGCTGGATCAGCGCCATGTCGCGGGCGGGTGAGGTCAATCTCGCGCCCTATTCATTTTTCAATGCCATCCAGAGCAACCCGGATATCGTCATGTTTTCGAGCGATGGCATGAAGGACGCGATTTCCTTCGTAGAAGAGACCGGCGAATTCGTCTGCTCGCTCGCGACCTACGGGCTGAGGCAGCAGATGAACATGACCTCGGCACCCCTGCCACGTGGCACCAGCGAGTTCGCGCATGCTGGCCTGACCATGGCACCCTCCCGCATTGTCAGACCACCGCGCGTGGCGGAATCGCCAACAGCTCTCGAATGCAGGCTGCTGCAGATCATCTCACCCAACCAGCTTTCGGGTGAACCGTCGGGCTGTCATGTGGTGATCGGCCAGGTTGTCGGTGTTCACATCGATGATCGTTTTATCAAGGATGGCAGGCTGGACACGTCCGCCATGCGCCCCATCGCGCGGATGGGCTACGATGAATATGCGGTGGTCGAGCAGCCGTTTACGATTACGCGGCCAGCGGGCGCGGGAGGTTTTGCCGATCCCGCGGTGTCCTAGGGGCCGAGACCTGCGGCTTTCGCTGCCGCCAGAATACGTTGGGCACGGCGGATATGGGGGCGGTCGATCATTTCACCGTCGATACCAACGACACCGGCATCCGGATTTGCCGCGAAAAAATCGATGATGCGTCTGGCGCGGGCCATGGCCTGTTCCGTCGGGGTGAACACTGCGTTGATCACCGGGACCTGCGCGGGATGAATGGCCATTTTCCCGGTGAAACCGTCGCGCCGCGCCGCTTCGCATTCACCGCGCAACCCGTCGAGGTCGCGGAAGTTCGTATAGACCGTATCAATGGGTGCGGATTCCGCCGCGTGGGCCGCGAACAGGCACAGCGATCGGGCAAGGCGGTAGGGATCGGCATAGGAGCCGTTGTCCAGCCGGTTTGTCTCGGCTCCGAGATCCGCGGACAGATCTTCCGCACCCCAGGTCAATCCGGACAGCCGCTCACTGATGCCGATGTAGCTGCCCATGTGAAAAAGCGAACGGGCTGTTTCTGTCGCAATCGCGATGATGCGAGTCTGGCCATCAGGAAGTCCGCTTTCGGCCTCCCGGACCGCGAGCTTGGCCGACAGCAAGGACACATCGTCGCCCGACTGACTCTTCGGCAGCATGATGCCGTCGGGCGCGGCTGGTATGACCGCGTCGAGATCGTCTCCAACCATGCCCGTGCCATGGGCATTCACCCGCACGAAAAGGCGAGGGCGGGAGAGCGTATTGCGGGCTTCCGCGATGAAAGCCGCCGTGATTCGCCGTGCATCTGGCTTGCGTGGGAGAGCGACCGAATCTTCGAGGTCGATCAACAGGGTATCGGCACCAGACGCCATTCCCGTGGCCAGCTTCTTCTCGTCATCGCCAGGAACAAACAGGAGGGATCGCATCTCAGGCCTTGGGTGCGCGTTTCATGAAGGCCTGGCGGCGACATTCCGCTACCAGCCTGTCATCCTGATTATAGGCACGGTGCAGAAAATCCACGATGCCAGCGTCAGGTCGCGACTTCGATTCCCGAACCGCCACGATTTCGGTTGTGCAATGGATGGTGTCGCCCTCGAACAGGGGGGCGGGGAACTTTACATCCGTCATGCCAAGGTTGCCGATGGTGGTGCCGACCGTGGTGTCATTGACCGAGATGCCAATGAGAAGCCCCAGGGTGAACAGTGAATTCATCAACGGCTTGCCCCATTCCGTTTCCTTCGCGCAGAAATCCGCATCGATATGCAGCGGCTGCGGGTTGAGCGTCATGTTGGAAAACAGCATGTTGTCCATCTGCGTGACCGTGCGCGTGAGGCGGTGGCGGATGATTTCACCCACCGTGAAATCATCGAGATAGCGTCCGCCGCGCCAGTGCCGCTCAAGACCAGTCATTGATTTCTCCCAAATTCCGGATTTCTCAGGAAACCTGCCGTCGCATAGCGCGAAAGGTTCGCCGCTTTAAGCCGGTATTTACCATACCTGTTCATTCTTCGATCACCAGTACGGGTTTCCGTCGCATCTCGAGTACGCATGTTCCTGTTCACCAACCGTGCCCCCAGCGCCGCTCAGCCACCGGCCGCAGAGACGATACCCCATGCGGCGCCGCTGAAGCAGGCCTCGCAGGCGACGGGCATTTCCTTCGACTATCTGGCGAAAACGGCAGAGCGGGAATCGCGCTTCAATCCAGCTGCGAAAGCGCAGACATCCTCTGCGACAGGCATGTTCCAGTTTCTCGAACAAACGTGGCTGGGCATGGTGAAGCAGGAAGGTCCAAAGCTTGGCCTGACAAACGAGGCAGCTGCGATCTCCGGCGACAGCGGGCGGTTCAACGTCGCTGACGGCGGCATGCGCCAACGGATTCTCGCTATGCGGGAAGATCCGGGAGTTTCCGCAATGATGGCTGGCGCTTTTGCCTCTCGCAACGGCAAGCAGCTGGAAGAGGCCATCGGTCGCAAGCCAAATGAGGGCGAGCTGTATATTGCGCATTTCCTCGGCGCATCGGGCGCGCGCGATCTGATCAATCTCGCCAAGTCCAATCCCGAGGCCAAGGCAGCGTCTTCGTTCCGGGATGCAGCGGCAGCCAACAAGTCCGTGTTCTTCGACCGCACTGGCCGGGCGAGGAGTGCGGCGGAAGTCTATGGCAACCTCACGGCGTCGTTCAACCAGACGCCGGTCCTGCAAACCCAGGAAACTGCTGCCACCACGGACAAGGCCTACCATATGTTCCGTGTGAAAGAGGGCGGCAAGCCGCTGCATGGGCTGTTTCGCTCGAATGGCGAGCCGGTTGCCAGTGCGGTCGCGGATGCCTGGGGCAAGATGGCCCGGCGTGGTGCCGCAGTGCCGAGTTCCGAAACACGTGTTGCGTTCTTCCCGCGCGAGGCCAGCGTTGCGAATGGTTCTGTCAGTGATGCGCCGCCGCCCGTCATGTCACCCGAGGTGGCGCGCAAGGCAGTGATCATGCCGCTGCCGCAGCAGCGCCCTGCCATCGTGCAGGCCACGCAGGATTTGGCCCAGCCGCAGGCCATCGGTCGCAAGCGGGCCTCCGCCCGCATTGGGCAGCCGCTTGATCTGATGCGTTTCGTGAAGACGGGTTCCAGCTTATGATGGTGCGTTCCTATCTTGAGTGGTCGCTGACCGCCTCTGCACTGGAGCGGGCGGAGGCGGTCGGCATTCTGGCCGATGTCTATCTCGATGGTGAGCTCTCGCCGGCAGAAAGGCGCGATGCAGAAGCCGCGCTGACCCTAGCGCTGGATGATCCGGCTGCAATGGTTCGGCGAGTGCTCGCGCAGAAGCTTGGGGCGTCCGAGCGTACGCCGCGCCCGATCATTGCTGCACTGGCTGAGGACTTGCCGGACATCGCCAGCGTGGTGATCGCCAATTCACCGGTGATCACGGATGCCGCGCTCGTCGATATCCTCGCCCTGGGCGATCCGATGGTGCAGATCGCGATTGCGCAGCGCCCGCATGTGTCTCCCTCGGTTGCTGCTGCGCTGGCTGAAGTTGCGACGGCGGAAGCGAACATCGCCCTGATCGAGAACGACGGGGCGGAAGTGGCGCTGTTCAGCCTAAATCGCCTGCTCGAGCGCTTCCCGGACCACAGCGTGTTGCGGGAAGTGCTGCTGCAGCGTGGTGATTTGCCTGTCGATATCCGTATGACGCTGGTCAAGAGCGCCTCGGATCAGCTGACGGCCTTTGCCAGGGATTGCGGCTGGCTTACCGAATTGCGCGCGACCCGCCTCGCCAACGAGTGTCAGGAGAATGGCGCGATCACTGTAGCGGTCGAGGCGCAGTCGGATGAAATGGTTAATCTCGTGCGCCGTCTGCGCTCCAGCGGCCGTCTTACGCCGCAGTTGCTCCTGCGGTCACTGCTGTCGGGTGAGACGCGATTGCTGACGGCGTCGCTGTCCGAGCTTTCCGGGGTGTCCTATGACAAGGCCAGTGGATTTGTGCATGCCCGTGGCGGCATCGGTTTCCGGGCGCTCTATCGCAAAGCCACGCTGCCAAAACGGCTTGAGCCGGCATTCGAGGCGGCGCTTTCGGCCTGGCACGAATTCGGCATGGCGCAGGCTGAACCAGGCAGGCTCTCGCGGCAGATGATCGAACGGGTGCTGACATCAGTCGCCTCCCTTGATGACCGGGAACTCGACAAGCTGATGGCGCTGCTCCTGCGCTATCAGGCCGAAGCGGCCCGCGAGGATGCCCGCAGCACGATCGCGGCGATTGTGGCCGAATCTGCGCCCCCCGTGAGGCTCGCCCAGCAAGATCTGGAGCATCGGCTGCAGGAAGCGCTGCAGGTCGAGTTCCGGCAAGCCGCCTGAGTCAACTCACGGAATGGGTGAAGGTTCGCGCACCATGCCGCCCGCAGGCTGGCTGGATGACGTCTCGTTCTTTGCCATCTGAAGGCCGCGAAATATCGCCGCGTAGCGCTCGGCGGCGGCGTCCCAGGTAAAGCTCCGGGCGCGTTTGAAGCCGCGCGTTGTCAAGGTCGATGCCAGAATCGGGCGTTCCACAAGATCCAGTATGGCCTGCGCTATCGACTGGGTTGAGCCGGCATCGACCAGAAGCGCGGCGTCACCCGCCACTTCTGGAAGTGAGGTTGTGTTGCCAGTGATGACTGGCGTTCCGGTTGCCATTGCCTCCAGCACAGGCAATCCAAAACCCTCGTAGAGGCTGGCGAAAAGGAAAGCTTCCGCGCCCGCCATCAATGGACCCATGTGTTCTTCCGCAACATAGCCGATCACGCGGATGCGGGGGCCTTCCAGATCGAGATCTGATGTTTCGCCAAAAACATGGGCGCGGCTGAGATTGCCGGAAACCACGAGGTGCAGGTCGGCTGGCAGCCTGTCGGAGATTTGCCGCCAGGCATCGAGGGTGCGAGCAAGGTTTTTGCGCTTGTCCGAGGTCGCCTGCACCAGAACATAGCGACGCGGCAGATCGAGTGCAGCGCGTGTGGCTTCCAGCGTGGCGGGATCATAGGGCCGGAAATGCGACGCGACACCATTCGCAACCACCTCGATTTTTTCCGGTGAAAGGCCCATGCGCTTGGCCATTTGCTGGCGCGAGAATTCCGAAACCGTCACCACCTTGGCAACCCGTTTGCACAGGCGCGGCACCAGTGTCTGGTAAAGCTTGACGAAGGAGGGAGAAAAGTATTCCGGCACATCGAAGAATGCCGTGTCATGGACGGTCACGACCTGATGACGGTAGAGCAGCGGCCCGGTGGCGGAGGGACTCCAGAGCAGTCGTCCAGCCGCCCGCATCGGCAGGACGCCCTGTTCCCACGCGTGCCCCTTAAGGCCTCCCAGTGGCCTGGTCGGCATGATCAGCGCTGCTTCAGGAAGGCGCTTCATGATCTCGTGGGCGACGCGCTGCTGTCCGCCCATGGCGAAAGCCGTCACCCGTGCATTGACGGCAAGCATCGAACCCTGGGACATAAGCAAACACTCCTGACGCAACTGATCGCCAGGAAAATGCCTGTCAAAGGTCCGAAGGGCAAACGCGAACGGAAATCTTCATTAGGAGTTAACCTTAAGCCGAAGCCGCTGGTCGGCACGCCCTGTCTCAGTGCAGGGATGGGTTCGCCAGAAGATGCTCGGTGATGGCCTCAAGTTCGGCGGCAAGGGCTTCACCCGTGCGCAGTTTGGCCTTGGTCACACCTTCACGAACGATCGCGCGGACCGCATCCACATGCTGGTCGATCAACGGCGTGAGATGACCGCCGTGGATCGCGTCGGGATGGCAGTCTTCGAGCAGGCGGCAAAGGCTTGCTCCCACCCTTGAAGCCAGCGGAAAGCCAAGGGTCGTGGCCTGGCCGCGGATGTCATGGGCTGCGCGGTGAAGCGCGGCGGCGCGGCCTGCTCCAGTACCTTTTTCACGCACGGTATCGCGGGCTTCGCCGAGGCCTCGGGCTGCTTCTTCCATCCAGCCATTGAAATTGATGGACAAGGCCCTGAGCGCCTGTTCCGCGCGCCGGATTGCCGTTTCGTCCAGGCTGGGCTGACCATCCAGTGCGATGGCAGCCTTTGCCCGCAAGACGTTGCGGGGATGGATCACCACGTGGTCGGTCCCCCGCTCGATCTTCACGGTGGGCGCGGTATTTCTCTTCTTTGGAGACATCACCTGTCGTACCTTGCTGCATCACCGATGCGGATCGGGTCGATCTTTTCCGAAACACCCTTGCCACGACGCTCGATGCCGCCGAAATTCGGGTTGGGTGTGCGACGGCGACACGGGCCGAAATAGGTTGATGTCTTGATGAACGGTCGCGGCATCATCACGACACTGACAATGCGCTGATACAGGGCCTTGGCGGAGATCGGTTTGACCAGAAATTCCGTTACGCCCGCGTCGCGCGCTTCGGTGACCCTTCTGCGCTCCGCGTGCCCCGTCAACATGATGATCGGGACATAGGGGTTGGAACTGGTCTCGGGCTGGCGGATCATGCGCGTGAGTTCGATGCCATCGAAGATCGGCATGGCCCAGTCCGTGATCACGATGTCAGGAGAGTAGGAACTGAAGGCCTCAAGGCCGGATGCGCCATCTTCTGCCTCGTACGCTTCGCGGACACCAAAACCATGCAGCAAGGCGCGGACGATGCGGCGCATATGGTTGTTGTCATCGACGACGAGGAAGCGCAGGCGGCTGCATTCAACGCTGAACATGGTACGCAACTCCGTCCGGGCAAACCGCCGGACACTGCTGCCCTTTATGCGCGAAGATGCTTAACGCCGGGTTTCACTTGTCCCGGATATCGATGCCGCTGATCGCGGATGCCGGAAGGGACCTGCCGCTGCTCGCGCCCGTCAAAAACTCGACAGTCAGCGCAACAAGGGTACGGGTGACCTGGTTGTCATTGTTGCCGCCAAGAATCAGATGCCCGGCACCGGGGAGTATCGCCAGACGCTTGCGCCCGGGAGGGAGACCATCGAATGCGGTCAGGCGCGTTTCAATGCCACCGTCCGTGCCCAGATCGCGGGTGCCGGTGATCATGAGCACGGGCTTGGCTACTCCGGCCCACGCGCCGGTGGCATAGGTGAGGCCAACACCTTGCGGGGAAATCGCGACATAGGCGTCAAACCGGTTTGCGCCGAAGCGGCCGAACCGCGCCACTGCACCGGCTTCCAGCATCGTGGTCATGGCGCCCATGGAATGACCTGCCAGAACGAAGCGGGACGGACGGCAGGATCGGGACAAGTCGGCGATCGCAGCGTCAAGATCCTTGAAGCGCGCGACATGTTTGGCAGGGCTTGTTGTTGCGTCAATAACGCCCTGCTT
>JANMFA010000173.1:0-1520 GCA_031377545.1 Hyphomicrobiales bacterium
TCGGCCAGCGTTTCGTCCAGATCATTGTAGAAGGACGGGACGGCCTCGTTCATGACGCGTCCGGTTTGCTGCCCTGCTTGGGTCGGAAGATCAGCATGATGTTGCGGAGATAGATGAACACCGCGAGCCCCTGGCCCAGGATGATGATCGGTTCGCGCCGCACCAGTCCATAGACCAGCAGCATCAAGCCGCCACCCATGGAGAGAAACCAGAAGGCGACAGGCACGACGCTTTTGCCGGCCTTTTCACTGACCAGCCACTGGATCAGGAACCGCGCGGTGAAGAGAAGCTGCGCCGCCAGTCCGAAAGCCAGCCAGAAATCGAACCGGGCCACGAAAACATCATAGAGATAAGCCCGAAGATCGGTCACGACGCTGATCATGGTGCAATCTCTTCTGCCAGTGGCGAGGGCTTTTTCCGGCGGATGAGCCACCACACACCGCCCAGATCGAGAATGCCGACCCAAAGACGGTTCCACATGGTGTAGTTCGATGTGCCGGAAAGCCGCGTGCGGTCCACGACATCGACATGCACGACCTTGTAGCCCTCGCGTACCACAAGGGCAGGCAGAAAGCGATGAATGGCATCGAAATACGGCAAGCTCAGAAACAGCGCCCTTGGGAAGCATTTCAGCCCGCAACCGGAATCGCGTGTGCCATCCTTCAGGATGCTTCCACGCACGGCATTGGCGATCCTCGACTGGAATTTCTTGAAACCGGACGCCTTGCGTCCCACGCGCTGGCCAGCCGCGATGCCATTTTCGGACGATGCCATCAGCGCCTTGTAGAGTTCCGGGATATAGGCCGGATTGTTTTCACCATCACCATCGAGCGTCGCGATGATGTCGGCACGCGCCGCCCGCACGCCCGTGCGCACGGAAGCTGATTGACCGCCTGACCGTTCATGCCGGATCTGCCGCAGCCAGGGCCGTGCTGCCGCCAGACGGCGGATCTCGGCCTCCATGCCGTCGGTCGAGCCATCGTTGACATAGATCACCTCGAACGGACCGATCGCTTTCAGCGCGGCCTCCAGCTCATCGACGAGCGGCGCGACGTTCTTCTCCTCGTTCTTGGCGGGAACGATGACGGAGATGAGGGGATGATCAGGTGCAGTGTTCAACAGGGTCAGCAATCGTTGGCGCGCGAAAGGAGCAGCCTTTTAACGAAGGAGAGGCGAGGGGGCTAGGCCGTGAACCCATCAACAGCCTGTTATTTCTTGTTCGTCGTTCAACTCCCGGTCAGGTTCGACGTCTTAAATCCAGAAAAACACTGCTTGAGGAGCGACGATCCATGGCCATGCATTTCTGGGACGCCAGCTGGGACCTGAACCTCGATCTGTGCCCCTGCGATCTGCATTTCATGGAATGGATCAAGGCCGATCAGGTCCGGGGCAAGGTGATCTACCATTTCGGGACCGGCAGCCACCACCTTGTGGGCATCGAGAATCTCACGATGGGCGAGCCTGAGCCGACCGATATCGTGGCTACTCGCAATGGAGACCTTTACTGGACCTGCCGATCG
>JANMFA010000191.1:0-3367 GCA_031377545.1 Hyphomicrobiales bacterium
AGCGCAGCAGGCATTCCGCCCACCACAACGACAGCACTGACAGCGCTGGATCCTCGAACACTGGTGTTCGTGGCCATTTTGCGAGGCGATGGGGTGCTCGATCCGTCGGAGCGCCCGCAGGAGCTTTATGGCCGCTTTCTGGAGCGCGACACCTGGCAGAATCCCGGAGGATTGTTGCTGCGCCGCTTTGAGGCTGGCAGCCCCTACGAGGACGAAGAGCTTTTCATGGCGCCACCGGACGGCCGGGTTTTCACCGCCCGGTGCCGCAAGCCCGGCAAGGCAACAGAGATGATCGGCGAAGCCTGTCTCTGGCGCTTCCGTCAGTCGGGCGCTGATGTGCAGGTGCGGTTCGCAGCCGATCTTCTGCCGCAGTGGGAGGTGATGGCGACCGGCCTGGGCCAGATTCTGGAGCGCTGGAGCACGAAATAGGTGCTCAGATCGTCTCTCACCTTCCCGGCAGCGGTCGTTGCAGTCCAAATGTCTGCCGATAAACCGACGGTGTTGCGCCAACGAGAATTCGGAAATGATGCCGGAAGGACTCAGGCGCACGAAACCCGCACAGGTCTGCCACAGCATCGATCGGCAGATCCCAATTGGCCTCCAGCACATCACGGGCCCGGCTGACCCTCTCGCGGATGATCCAGGCACCCGGTGCCAGGCCCGTCATCTCCTCAAAACGCCGCTGGAAGGTGCGCAGGCTCATGCCGGCGCGGAGGGCGAGCGCGGGCAAGGCCAGATCTTCCGCGATGTTGGCCCGCATCCAGTCAATCAAGGCACCGAGGCGCTGGCTTTCATAGGCGATCGGCACGGGTCTCTCGATGTACTGCGCCTGCCCGCCGTCGCGATGCGGCGGCACCACCAGACGCCGCGCCACGCGGTTGGCTGCTTCTGCGCCGAAATCCCGGCGCACGATGTGCAGGCACAGGTCGATGCCGGCAGCGCTGCCTGCGGCCGTCAGGATGGCACCATTGTCGACATAGAGCACATCAGGCTCGATCACGATGTCGGGATGCCGTGCCGCCAGCGCATCGGTGTATCGCCAGTGCGTCGTTGCGCGATGCCCATCGAGCAAGCCGGTCGCGGCCAGCACGAATACCCCCGAACACAGCGATGCCAGCCGTGTGCCGCGCCGATGCGCCGCCTGCAATGCGAGGACGAGGGCTTGCGGCACGGGCGCATCCTTGCCGCGCCAGCCCGGCACAACAATGAGATCAGCATCGTCCAGAAGGCTCAGGTCGCCGTCGGTCTCGACCGACAGCCCTCCTGCGACCTGCAATCTGCCCGGTTCGATCGGCACGAGACGATAGCGATACCACCCCTGCCCCATCTCAGGCCGGTCCAGCCCGAAAATCTCGTAGGCCACGCCAAACTCGAAGGTGCACAGCCCGTCATAGGCCAGCACGGCCACAAGAGGACCGCTCGCCTCAGAAACGGGTGAGATCAAGACATCTGGCATAATTCTCATGCTAGTTGGCTTTCATGCCACTGGCAATCAGGACCGCGGCACGGCAATTTGCTGCCATGCGATGGAGGAAACCATGCTGGCCCTGCGCCCTTCCTGTGAATGCTGCGACTGCGAACTGCCACCTGCATCGCGCGAAGCCATGATCTGCTCGTTCGAATGCACGTTCTGCGCGCGGTGTACGGACAAACTTGGAGGGCGTTGTCCGAATTGCACGGGATAATTGCTGCGCCGTCCCATCCGCCCCGCCGCAAGACTCGAGAAAAATCCCCCCACCACAACCCGCGCTTTCAAACCTCAGGGCTGCGCGGGCGTTCAATCAATCTGACAACCGCAGGAACCACGATCATGACCTCCAGCATCACCGAAATCCCGCCAGCGACAGCCGACGCCGTTGTCGCGCGCTATGCCGAGCGCCTGTCGTTCGAGACGGACTGCTGGGATGTCTGGGACGCGATAAACCGCGACGTCGCGGATTTCGTCCTGCTCGATGTGCGCGGACCAAAGCTCTTTCAACAAAGTCATATCCCCGGTGCCCTCAACCTGCCGCACGGCAAGATGACCGAACGCAAGATGAGTGAATGGCCACAAGACACTGTTTTCGTTGTCTATTGCGCGGGTCCGCACTGCAACGGCACAGACAAGGCGGCCCTGCGCCTGGGCAGGCTGGGCCGCAAGGTCAAGGTCATGATCGGCGGGATGACGGGATGGGCGGATGAGGCATTTGCCTTCTCCAGCGGCCCTGCCTGACCCTTATTCCAGATCGGTGTCCAGGATCGACATGGTGAAGCTGTAGGAGCGATCGCCGTCTTCATCATCAAGGAACACGATGCCGATGAACTCGTCACCGATATAGACCTCGGCGGAATCGTTCTTCTTGGGCCGTGCCTGCACCTTGATCGCGGCGTTGCTGAAGGTCTGGCGCAGGTAGGTCTCGACCTTCTGCAGTTCCGCTTTGTCCACGTGACGCCTCTTGGGTGTTTGCTGTTTCGGGCCGGAGGAGTGCCACGGGTGGCGGAGGCTGGCAAGAGGGTTCTGCCCGGTCAACCGTGAGACGCTGACAGATGGCCTCACCCCTTGGCAATGTCATCGACCTGTCACAGACTGATTCTTGAAGAACGAGAACGCCTCAGGCCGCGCATGACATCAGGAGCCAGACATGACCGATAGCAAAAACCGTGACAACCTGCTTCTGCGCGCCCAGCAATACGAACTGTCGGAAGACGCGGGCAGCAACGCCTCCCAGAATCCGACGATGGGCGAAATCATCGCCGAGCGCATGTCGCGCCGCGATCTCGCCAAAGGAATTCTGGCGGTTTCTGCAATGACCGCCGTGGCGGCACCCATGGTCGCCAGCCTTGAGGCCAAAGCTCAGGCGGCGGCTAACACCACGCCCTCGTTCAATTTCAAGGAAATCGCCGCTGGTTCCGACGAAAAGCACTATGTTGCGGATGGATATGATGCCGACATTCTCATTCGCTGGGGCGACCCCGTGATGCCGGGTGCTCCCGACTTCGATCCCCAGACGCAAACCCCCGCCAAGCAGGCAGCACAGTTCGGCTACAACAATGATTATCTCGGCTACATCCCGCTCGATGGTAAAAGCGATCACGGCCTGCTTTGCGTCAACCATGAGTACACCAACGAGGAACTGATGTTCCCTTCGCTGCCGGGCCGTCAGGACCTGCGCACGGTGCGCTTCGCCAACATGACCAAGGATCTCGCCGACATCGAGATCGCCGCGCACGGCGGCGCGGTGCTTGAAATCCGCAAGGCCAACGGAAAATGGTCTGTTGTGAAGGATTCGAAATTCGCCCGCCGCATCACGGGCGAAACCGACATGGTCATCACTGGCCCCGCCGCCGGCCACGACCGGATGAAGACCAGCGCCGACCCCACCGGAAC
>JANMFA010000204.1:0-3249 GCA_031377545.1 Hyphomicrobiales bacterium
GGTCCTTGTGCATCTGGTCGAGCGAGGGCTGGTCGTTGGTGTAGGAATGGATCGTCGTCATCATCCCCTTTTCGATGCCGATGGCGTCGTGCAGCACCTTCACGACGGGCACGAGGCAGTTGGTGGTGCAGGACGCATTCGAGATGACGAGATGCTTTTTTGTCAGCTTGTCGTGGTTGACGCCGTAAACAACAGTGAGGTCAGCGCCATCCGCCGGGGCCGAGACAATGACGCGCTTGGCGCCCGCCGTCAGATGCGCCGCCGCCTTGTCGCGTGACGTGAAGATGCCGGTGCATTCCATCGCCACATCGACCTTGAGCTTGGCGTGCGGCAGCAGGGCCGGGTCCTTGATCGCGGTGACGAGGATTTTCTTGCCGTTGACGATGATCATGTCGCCATCGACCGTCACCTCGGCGGGAAAGCGGCCATGGATCGAATCGAAGCGCAGGAGATGCGCATTGGTCTCCACCGGGCCAAGATCGTTGATGCCGACGACAACGATGTCCTTGCGCTTCGATTCGACGATGGCCCGCAGCACGTTGCGGCCGATGCGACCGAAGCCATTGATGAAAACACGAACCGCCATGGAATGATCCTTCATTGACTGCATCAGGAGCATGGCTCCCGGTTGCGGGAAAGTGCGGGTCTGATACCACTTGGAAAGGCCGAGTCAACGAAACCGGCACATCGATATGGAGTATCGTGAATGCATTTCGGCAGTGACAATGTGGTGGGGGCCAGCCCTAGGGTGATAGAAGCAATCGTGGCCGCCAATGGCGGTTCCATGGCTTCCTATGGCGATGATGAACTGGCGAAGGCGGTCGAGAAGCAGTTCAGCGCGGTTTTTGAGCGCGATGTCGCGGTGTTTCTGATGGCGACCGGCACGGCGGCCAATGGTCTGGCGCTGGCCTGCCTGACGCCTGGCTGGGGAGAAGTCTTCTGTCATCAGGACGCCCATGTCATGACGGACGAATGCGGCGGTCCCGAGCAATGGACGGGCGGTGCCAAGATCACGCCGCTGCCGGGTGTCGGCGGCAAGATCAGGCCTGAGACCCTGCGAGCGGCGTTGGAAGCGCCGCGCAGGGGTATCCATTCCGTCAAGCCCGCTTCGCTGTCGCTCACCAATCTCACGGAATGCGGCACGAGCTACTCCGCCGCCGAGACGGCGGAACTGGCGGCAATCGCCAAACAGCATGGCCTTGGCGTGCATCTCGATGGCGCGCGTTTCTCCAATGCGCTCGTTGGCGGAAAAGCCACACCCGCTGAACTGACATGGAAAGCCGGAGTGGATATCCTCTGTCTGGGCGCGACCAAGAACGGTGCGCTAGCGGCGGAAGCCGTGATCTTCTTCGACAAGGCCTTGGCCGAAACCGCGCATTACCGCCGGATGCGCGGCGGGCATCTCATCTCGAAAGGCCGGTTGCTCTCATCCCAGTTTCAGGGCTGGCTGAAGGATGATCACTGGCTCGCTCTCGCCCGGTATGCCAACACTGCCGCGAGACGACTCGCCAGGGGCATGAAGGCCAACAGCCGCCTGCGCGTGGCCTGGAAGGTGGATGGCAACGAGGTTTTCGCCGTGATGCCGGAGAAGCTGGAGCAGAAACTGCTGGGCCAAGGGTTCCGGTTCTACCGCTGGCGGCATGAATCCATGGCCGTTGCTGACAAGCCGCGCAAGGGCGAGGTTCTGTGCCGATTTGTGTGTTCCTGGCAGACACAGAACGCGACGGTTGACCAGTTTCTGGCTGCGGCAGCAAAGGGCTGAGCGAAAGATGCCGGGTCTGGATATCGTCATTGCGCCTGAACGCGAGGCGGACACACTTGCAATCAACGGGCTGGAAGAGCGTGCCTTCGGGCCTGGGCGCTTCGCGCGAACAGCCTTCCGGCTGCGCGAAGGCAATCCGCATGACCGGGACCTGTCATTCATCGCCCGCGTCAGCACGCTGGTGGTTGGCTCCATCCGCCTCACGCGAATCCGTGTCGGTGCGCATCCCGCGCTCTTGCTGGGGCCGCTCACGGTCGATCCCGCGTTCCGCTCCAGAGGTATCGGCAAGATGTTGATCGATGCCGCGCTGGATGCAGCGCAGATGCAGGGCCACCGGCTGGTGCTTCTTGTGGGCGACGAGGCCTATTATGCCCGCAGCGGCTTCAGGCGGATTTCGCCCGGCAAGATCGTCATGCCCGGTCCGGTTGATCCCATGCGCATTCTGGCGCGCGAGTTGACTGATGGGGCCCTCGACAGCATCTC
Source organism: Hyphomicrobiales bacterium (assembly GCA_031377545.1). Taxonomy (GTDB): domain Bacteria; phylum Pseudomonadota; class Alphaproteobacteria; order Rhizobiales; family Beijerinckiaceae; genus JADCCX01. Next base: position 2,246 of record JANMFA010000204.1, read on the forward strand.
CGGTATGGTTGCAGTCTGAAACCAGCCAACACGCCAGAAAAAAGGCTCCGTTTCCGGAGCCTTTTTCCTCAACCATTGGGTCAGACAATCAGCGGAAACGCACACGGTCCTTGATCGCGGCTTCCGCATTGGCCGGAACAACGTTCTTGGCCACGAAGTCATTCCAGTCGCGGTAGGGGCGCTTGGCAATGATTGCGGCGGCGCGGGCGTCGCCGATCTGCGGCAGCGAATCGAGCTGGTCCTTTGTCGCGGTGTTCAGGTTGACGAGCTGACCCTGGGCAGCCGGTGCCGGCGTCGCTGGCTGGGCTGCGCGCGGTGCAGCAGGTGCTGCAGGCGCTGCGGGAGCGGCAGGCTGGCCGGGTCGGGCAGGGGTGGTGGTGGTTGGAGCGGTCTGCGCGAAGGCAGTGCTGGCGGCAGCGGTGAACAATGCGGCAGCGATGATGGACTTGAATGACATGGGGGTTCCCCTGCTGAATGAACCTTTGTTATTTCCAACGGGTCTCAGGTTCGAAGACACGATGGATTCGGCACCGGAACATGCGACACCTGCAGTCTGTGGGCAAGTGCGTCACGATGATGACGATGTCAGGGTCATAGCGAGGCGCAGGTGAATGGAAAAGGAATGCTGCGTTGCTTCCCGTTCATCATCAACAGCGATGTTTCAGCTGACCCATGCGCTGCACTTGGGAGCATCGGCACCGGCACCCCAGGGCATGATGGGGACTGTGGAGGTTGAGTTCTTCGGGCTGCCGTCAATGAGACGGTCCGAGTATACCATATAGATCAGGATATTGCGCTTGGCGTCGCAGCCCCGCACGATCTGCATGCGCTTGAAGAACAGCGAGCGCGATTGCCGGAACACGATGGCACCCTGGTCAAACTTTTCCTTGAACTTGATCGGGCCGATCTGGCGGCAGGCCAGCGAGATATCCGAGACCTGCTCGGACAAGCCCAGCGCCCCGCTCCAGCCGCCTTTTTCCGGCACGGTGAAATGGCAGGCAACC
>JANMFA010000250.1:0-3241 GCA_031377545.1 Hyphomicrobiales bacterium
GAACCCCATGAATCACGCCTCACCCAAAAACTGAATCCTGAATGTCGATTGGTCCTAGCGGTTCTTGAAAACCGGCTTCCGCTTCTCCACGAACGCCGCCATGCCTTCCTTCTGGTCCGCCGTCGCGAACATCGCGGAAAACAGCCTGCGCTCGAAGCGCACGCCTTCCGCCAGCGTCATCTCGAAGGACCGATTGACGCTTTCCTTGGTCATGGCGGTGATGACCTGCGAATAGCCCGCGATGGACGTGGCGGCCTTGATCGCCTCTTCCATCAGTTTGTCCGCAGGCACCAGCCGCGACACCAGTCCGCAACGCTCGGCTTCCGCCGCATCCATCATGCGGCCCGTCAGGCACATGTCCATGGCCTTGGCCTTGCCGATGAAGCGTGCCATGCGCTGCGAACCACCGGCACCGGGCATCACGCCCAGCTTGATCTCGGGCTGGCCGAATTTCGCCGTATCCGCCGCGATGATGAAGTCGCACATCATGGCAACCTCGCAGCCGCCGCCCAGCGCGAAACCCGCCACAGCCGCGATGATCGGCTTGCGACGCTGGCTGATGCGGTCCCAGGCTGCGATATGATCGTCCATGTAGGTGCCAGGATAGCGCTTGTTCTGCATTTCCTTGATGTCAGCACCTGCCGCGAAGGCCTTGTCGGAACCGGTCAGCACCATGCAGCCGATCGCCTTGTCCTTTTCGAAAGCGTCCATGGCCTTGTTGACTTCGCCGATCAGTTTCCCATTCAGCGCATTCAGCGCCTCGGGCCGGTTCAGCCTGATGACGCCGACGGGGCCGTGGGTTTCAACGATGATGGTTTCATAAGCCATGGTTCTTGCTCCTGCGGATCGACGAATGCTGCGGACCATAGCGGGCGGAACGGCTCTGTCCAGCGTGCGCCTTAACCCCTTGGCTTAACCAAGTCTTAAAGAGCCGCTGCTCAGGAGCCAGGTTTTGTCGCATGATGGGACAGATGAAGGCTCCCGCCATGACCTTTCCCGCCATGCAACCCGCCACTGCCACAGACTTCGATGGCCGCTATCGCATTCTCGACAGCTACCGCTTCATCGCGGCCAGCCTTGTCTGCGTTTATCACTTCAACAAGGCGAACATCCTGGGACTGGCAACGCTCTCGCCGCTGTTCGAGAACATGCGCCTGATGGTGGACTTCTTCTTCGTGCTTTCGGGGTTCGTCATCGCGAAGACCTATCTGCACAAGGTGCATGACGCAGCGGGTTACCGCCGTTTCATGGGGCGGCGATTTGCGCGGCTTTATCCGCTGCATCTGCTGACCCTGATGGTCGGCATTGCAGGCAGCATGGTGATCGGCACAAGCCAGTTGCAGCCCGGCACCAATCCGGAGGTTTTTTCCACCACGGCCATCATCGCCAACCTGACGCTGACGCACAGCCTTGGTGTCACCTCCTATGGCTCGTTCAATATCCCGTCCTGGTCGATTTCGGCCGAGATGTTCGTTTATGCGCTGTTTCCGCTGTTTGCGCTGCTCGTGACGCGGCTGCCTGCGCTGGTGAATGCGGCGCTCGTGGTTCTTTACGTTGTTGCCACTGTGCTAGTCCGGGATCATCTGGGCCTGCGGGACTGGACACTTGCCTGGTACGACATGGGCGCGCTGCGCGCGGTGCCGACCTTCTTCACGGGCGTGCTGATTGCGCATCTCCTGACCACGCGATGGAGGAACTTTGCTCCGTCAATCTGGTGGGCGCATGGGGCGTTTCTGCTGGCGCTGGTGCCGATGCATCTGAATGCCCGCGATGAATGGGCGCTGGCGGGTTTTGCGCTCGTGGTGCTGCTGGCTGCCGCCGCCGAGCAGCATGGCGCGAGAAGCCGGATGCAGGGCAGACGCTTCGTGCATCTGGGTGACGCATCCTATTCGCTTTACATGTGGCACATGCCCATCAAGGTCGGCATCTTCGCGATCATGGGCAAGCTCCTTGGCACGACGCTGCTGCCGATGTGGGGCGCGGCCATCCTGTCGTTCGGCGTTTCGCTGACTGTCGCGCTGCTGTGCTACCGCCTGTTCGAGATGCCAATGCGTCGGCTGATCACGGATTATGCGTTGTCGGATCAACGTTCTGAACAAGGGCTGACGTCGCTTCCTTCCCTCTCCCGCAAGCGGGAGAAGGAAGCGACCGCATAGTTGACCCCGGCGTATTGCGGTGCCAGACCGCCGCGATGACCGAGAAAACCATGACCGACCACCTGCCGGGCACTGTCCACACCGACGTGACGCTGCGCTATGCCGACATGGATGTGCTGGGGCACCTGAACAACGCGGTCTATGCCACGCTCTGCGAGGCTGGACGCGTGGACTATATGAACTCCATCCTCCTGGACGTGACGCCCGCGGGCACAAGCTTCGTCATTGTCAAGCTGACGATCGAGTTCAAGGCGGAAGGGCGCTATCCCGGCACCGCGCGCATCTCCAGCCGCATCACCCGCGTTGGTGGCAGTTCGATGACCTACATGCACACCATCACCCTCGGCGGAAAGCTCATCGCCACCGCCGAGAGCGTCTGCGCGCTGTTCGATCTCACCAAACGCAAGGCATTGCGCATGCCCGATGCCATGCGCGAGCGGATGACCCAACAGGGCACGCTTCAGAACATCGGGTAAAACCGTTCGATCTCGCGACGTTCCTGCTGCACCGCCTCCACTGGCCGGGCGACAGGCCCGGCTTTGGGCTCGGGAACGGCTTTCGGATCGACCGGCAATTGCAGCACAACAGCCTGCTGGCCGAGCGTCAGATGGGTCAGCATCACGATCTGGCCGTCGGGAAACTCCAGGGCGTCATGGTTGGCGTAGGGCTGATCCATGTTGATCTGGCGGAAACGGGCTACGTTGTGCGGAATCGTCCGGTGCCGGAGCAGGCCAAAGCCGTGATCGCATTTCACATTCCGCTCGAACGCCAGTTCCGTGCCCGGCGGCACGCAGATCGCCACATTGGGCTGCCCCGTCACGGCGAACCCGCGCGTGCTCGACATGCTGAAAGTCGTGGACACGAGATTATCGCCAACTTTGGCGGCGGCAGACGCGACATGATGCAAGGAATAGTCACACATGGCAAAGCCTCCTGCTTGTCTCAGAGCCTGACCGAAAAAGAAGTTGAGTGATATCAGTCGTTTGTGATTCCGTGGGTGTTGCGACACATCGACGGAGGCTCTCAATGTGGACTGATACCACCCGCAAGCAACATGCCCGAAGCGGGCTGCGGTTGCCAAGTGA
>JANMFA010000253.1:0-2090 GCA_031377545.1 Hyphomicrobiales bacterium
TCCTCGACAAGCTGCGCACCCCGTTGCGCGCGCCCGACTTCGCGCCGGTGCTGCAGAAGGTGCTCGACGCCAAGCCCGATGCGCTGTTCGTGTTCCTGCCCTCGGGTCAGGGCGCGGCTTTCATGAAGCAGTTCGCCGAGCGTGGCCTCGACAAGAGCGGCATCCGGCTGATCGGCACCGGCGACGTCACCGACGACGATATCCTCAACGCCATGGGCGATGTGGCACTGGGCGTGACCACCGCGCATCATTATTCGGCCGCTCACGACAGCCCCGAGAACAAGGCCTATGTCGAGGCCTTCCGGAAGGCCAACAACGGCCTGCGCCCCAACTTCATGTCGGTCGGGGGCTATGACGGCATGCATGCGCTCTACGAGGGTCTGAAGAAGACCAACGGAGCCGGAGGCGAAGCGCTCGTGGATGCGATGAAGGGCCTGAGCTGGATCAGCCCGCGCGGCCCCATGTCCATCGATCCTGAAACACGCGACATCATACAGAACGTCTATATCCGCAAGGTCGAGCGCGTGAACGGCGAACTCTACAACGTCGAGTTCGCGACCATCCCGAATGTCAAGGATCCGGTGAAGGCGAAAAAGTAGGCGCCTCGATCCGGATATACGACCATGCTGACCCTGCTCTTCGACGGCATCGCCTATGGCATGGTGCTGTTCGTCCTTGCGAGTGGCTTGTCCGTGACGCTGGGGTTGATGAATTTCGTCAACCTCGCGCACGGGGCGTTTGCCATGGCGGGGGGCTACATCACGGTCGTGCTGATGCAACGCTACGGCGTGCCATTCCTGTGGACATTGCCTGCTGCTTTCGCCTTCTCCGCTGTCGTCGGCCTCGTTCTGGAGCGGCTGCTCTATCGCCCGATGTATGCCAAGAGCCATCTCGATCAGGTGCTGTTCTCCATTGGCATCGTTTTCATGGCGGTGGCCGCGACGGATTACGTGATGGGCTCCACGCAGCAGATCATCCGGCTGCCCCAATGGCTGCAAGGCCGGTTTGATGTGCTGGGTGTCAGCGTGGGCCGCTATCGTCTGTTCGTGATCGGGCTTTGCGGGGCGCTGGCGCTGGCCCTGCAATGGGGCTTCACGCGCACGCGCTTCGGCAGCCGGTTGCGTGCGGCGGTGGACGATGCCCGCGTGGCGCGGGGCCTTGGCATTCCCGTCAACGCCCTTTTCGCCTTCACTTTCGCGATTGGCTCCGGCCTGGCAGGCCTTGGCGGCGCGCTTGGCATCGAGTTGCTGGGACTTGATCCGACATTCCCGCTGAAGTTCATGATCTATTTCCTGATCGTCGTGACGGTTGGCGGCACATCCACGATCACCGGACCGTTTCTGGCAGCGATGGTGCTGGGAATTGCGGATGTGGCTGGCAAGTATTTCGTTCCACAGATCGGCGCATTCATCATCTATGCCCTGATGGTGGCGCTGCTGCTGCTGAAGCCCGAAGGCCTGTTCGCGAGATCGCGGACATGAGCGACGCCGCACTTCACGACCGCATCAGGGCATCACTGCAACAGGGGCGGCGCTGGCACCCTGCACAGATCCTGTTCTGGCTGGTGGCATTCGCCGCATTCTTTCTGTTCCCGCGGCAACTGCTGATCCTGAACGAGATCGCCATCATCGCGCTCTTTGCGCTCTCCCTCGACCTGATCCTGGGCTACGCAGGCATCGTGTCGCTCGGCCATGCGGCTTTTCTGGGCGCTGGTGCCTATGCGGCGGGATTGTTTGCCATCCACGTCAATGCCGACCCGCTGCTGGGCCTGGCAGTCGGCATCAGCACCGCTGCGGCGCTGGGCCTCATCACCAGCCCCCTGGTGCTCAAGGGCAACGACCTGACCCGCCTGATGGTGACGCTTGGCATCGCGCTGCTGCTGCTGGAGCTCGCAAACTCGTTGGGCAAGATCACGGGCGGTGCGGACGGCCTGCAAGGCATCGTGATGAAGCCGCTGCTGGGTCAATTCGAGTTCGATCTCTTTGGGCGGACGGCCTATCTTTACTCGCTGGCCACGCTTTTCATTCTCTTCGTCATTGCGAGGCGCATCGTGCAGTCGCCCTTTGGCCTGTCCTTGCGGGCCATTCGTG
>JANMFA010000268.1:0-5562 GCA_031377545.1 Hyphomicrobiales bacterium
TTTCCGGCTGGAAATGCCCCATCCCGATGGCGAAAAGTATCTGCCGATGTACAATCTGCAGCAGCAGTTCACTGAAAAATTCCTGCATGATGCGGTGGCGCGTTCTCCTTTGATTGACATGCGCTGGCAGACCGAAGTCTCCGGCGTTTCTGCGCGAGGTGATGGCGTGACGCTCGACCTCGCCTCTCCAAACGGTGCTTACACCATCGACGCGCGATATGTGCTGGCGGCCGATGGCGCACGTTCGCCTGTCCGCTCCATGATGGGCCTGCGCCTGAGTGGCGAGAATTACGAAGGCCGCTACGTCATCGCCGACGTGCAAATGGATCACGATTTCCCAACGGAGCGCCGCGCCTTCTTCGAACCAAGGAGCAATCCCGGCGGCACGATCCTCATTCACAAGCAGCCCGACAACATCTGGCGCATCGATTATCAGCTGCGCGACGGCGAGAGCGAGGAAGAAGCGCTGCGAGAGGAGACCATCCGCAAGCGCGTCGGCGCGATTCTCGCAGGGATTGGCCACGACAAGCCGTGGGATCTCGAATGGTGGAGCATCTATTCCGCCAACACGCTGCTGCTCGACGACTACAAGCATGGCCGCGTGATCTTCATCGGTGACAGCGCGCATATCGTGCCGATCTTCGGTGTGCGCGGCCTGAACAACGGGTTCGCGGATGCCTGCAACATTGGCTGGAAGCTGGGTCTGGTGCTGAACGGCGAGGCAGGCGAGTCCTTGCTGGACAGCTACACGCCCGAAAGACGCGGCGCGACGCTGGATGTCTTCGCCAATGCCCGGAAGAGCACACGGTTCATGACCCCACCGTCGCGCGGTTGGCGTCTGGCACGCGAAGCGGCACTGTCACTGAGTCTCAAGCACGCGTTTCCGCGCGGACTGGCCAACCCACGCCAGATGCAGCCATACACCTATTCACACAGCCCACTGACGCCGTATGCCAAGTGCGATGCCGCGTTTTCTGCGGGTCCAGTCTCGGGCAGCGCCGCCCCGAACGCGCGGCTCGCCGATGGAAGCTATCTGCTGGACAGGGCGGGAATGGGCATGACGGCGATCATTTTCGTTGATGAGTTTCCTGATGCCCAGCAGATCGCGACGCTGCGTGATCTTGCCGCTGTGGACCGCCGTTTCAAGGCACTGGTGATCCGTTCGGCACATGGTGCCGAAGGCGCTGACGATATCGTTGATGGTGACGGAGGGATTGCCCGGATATATGGCGCTACTGCTGGCAGTGTCTATCTCCTGCGGCCTGACTTGCACATCGCCGGGCGCTGGATGGAATGCGAACCGCAAGAGATCCTCGCGACGGCGGGCCTCTGTCTTGGAAGGACATCTCCATGAGCAAAATGGCATTTGAAGACTTCGAAACGGCCTATGAGGTGCTGGCCCAGGCAATCGATATCGCGGGAGAAGCACGCGAAACGCAGTTCTTCAGCCGTCTCGTGCTCCTGCTGGCCCATGAACTTGGTGCAATCGAGCCATTTAAAACAGCGGTCGAAGCCGCCTTGGACGGACTTGTTCCACGCGTTCCGGGTCACGAGGAAAAAGCGTCCTTGTAACGCGCGAAATCGGTCGGTCAGGCAGTGATTTGCGTTTTCTGGCTGGGGCGCCAGGATTCGAACCTGGGAATGGCGGCATCAAAAGCCGCTGCCTTACCGCTTGGCGACGCCCCAACTGGCGTGTCCCTTAACTGCTTCGCCCAAGGAGAGCAACGCCTTGGCGCGACGTCGGCGCAGATTCCCGCCGCGCCGCAATATCACTGCAAAGGTGGCGTGGTTCCCGTCGTTTCATTGCGGAATTCGAATATCTTCCGGAAGATGCCTGGCGCCACCGCCGAGAGTGGATTGACCGTCACATTCGGGTTGGTCGCCTTGCCGGAAACGCCGAAAGTGACGGCCAGCAGGCCTTCATTGCGTCCTCCGCCGAGAATCGCTCCGAAGACCGGGATTTGGGCAAATGCGTTGTTGAGACCATAGGCCGGGATGAAGGTCCCGGACAGGCTGATGCGATCCCGTGAAGGATCAATGACACCGTTGAAGGTCAGGCCAATCTGGGGACCGAAGATGACTGATTCCTTGATCGTCGTTTCCGTGCCTTCGCGCACGAAATCGATCCGCATCTTGGTAAAGCTTGTATCGCTGGCCACCTGCCGCGCCTGATCGGGAACCGCTTCTGTCACCAGCCGGCGGATCGCCGGTTCATTGCGCAGGACGAAGTCCTTGGTGATGATGTAGCCGGAAAGGCGTCGGCCTGTCGGCGTGACTTGCCCCGAGAGCGAGCCTCCCTGCATGCGTGGGTAGATGTCGAAAAAGCGCAGGAATGCTCCCGCATCATCTGCCTCGATGGTGACCGCTGGTGCCGCATCTCCGGCGCTGCGTCCCGTCATGCTGACGGACTTTCCGTTCAGCTTGCCATTGACCGCCATCTGTCGAAGCTGACCGTTGCGCGTCAGCATGCGGATTTCGGCACCGGTCAACACTTCGCTGCCGTTGCCGGAAACCAGCGTCGAGCGGATGTCGAGATCGATGTCGCCCTTGTCCGGTTCTCCACGAGAGGCAGGTGCCTGGTTTGCGATCCGAAGGAATGGCCGTGCATCCAGATTGTTGCCACGGATCACGATTTTTCCGCCATTGCCGACCCGGTCGAAGTCGAGACGCACATTGTCTCCCGGCGAAAGCCGGAAGAGGCTGAACCGCGCGGCCTGCGGCAATCCATCGGCCAGAACATCGACCTGGCCGCGAAATGAGGATGCGCCGCTGTCAAGGGTCAGGTTCTCCAGTGAAAACCCGCCGGTTGCACGTGAGGTTGCCTTGAAGACAAGTTTGCCCGGCCTGCCCGCAGGCTTCTGAAAACCAGGCAGCAGCCCGTCGATGGTCGCTCTTGCCAGATCGACCTCGACCGCCGCCGTCCACTTTTCGCCATCCTCCTGCAGTGTCTTGATCTTTATGGGGAGGGGGCCACTCAGGCGGCTGCCAAAATTGATGCCGCGCCGGCGCAGACCGGCATCGTCAAGCGTCAGGCTCAGCACGGTCGCAAGACTGCGATCCGCCGCGTCATTCTCCAGCGAAAGCGTCACGGGGGTTCCCTGCCAACGCCCTTCACCCTTGATCTCGACGCCTGTCTTGTCCGTCGTGACGTCCAGCGTGGCATTCTCCAGCTTGTCCTGTCCGATGGCCTTCTCGAGCGTGACACCGGTCATTTTTCCCGTGACTTCCGTCCGTATCTGGCTCGGAGTGAGCGATGCGGCCAGTGGCAATGCGATCATCACGGTGCCGTCGAACTGACCTTTGACATTCTGCGGGTTGATATCGACACTCAAGATGCCCTTCAGATCGGGAGCCCTGAGGAACTCCGCAACAGCGTCAAGTTGTGCCGTGCTGCGAAAACGGAAGGTGGCGTCCGGCGAAGTCGTATCAAGCCGGTTCAACGCAAAAGTGCCGTCACTGAGCTGGATGCGGCGCCCGGCCCTGGGATCTATGAAACCACGCAGGATCGTGCCTTGTCCAACGACGGAATCGATGCGTCCAAATCCCGCCAGCCCCGCAATCGGCGGCATGCCGGGAGAAAGCACGGCCGTCACATTCTCGACAGTGCCGTCAATCTGAAAAGCATCGACCGGCAGCGCTTCCTGGCGCAGTGCTTTGCCAAGAACCACAGGAGCCATGGCGAGCTTGATGTCGAGGCGCGTGAGATTTCCATCCTTCACAGTGCGAACGAGAAAGCGGCGTGCTTCAGGCGCGATGAAGCTTGGCCACCACCGAAGAACGTCGCGAACAGGCATCTGACCCGCTTCGAGCAACAGTCCCAGAGAAGGCCCGTCTGCCTCAATCCGTGAACTGCCAGACAAGGAGATCCTTGTGCCAGGGCCCGCCAAGGTCATTTTCTCGAGAATGGCCGACCGGTTCTCAGGGGTAACCGAAAGTGCGATCTCAATGCGATCAGCAATGATGGGTTGCTCCGCGGGTGACAGTGGCTTCAGGCGCCAGTTGCTCCCCGCAGCCATCCAGCGCCACGTTTGCCCAGGACCAGTTGGAGAGGAAAGGGGGCCGGTTGCGTTCCAGTGCGTTCCATCACCGTCGAAAGAGACCGAAAGATCGCCGGATTTCTGCGAGGCCTGAGTCCAGACGTAACGGGCCGAGAATTGATCAATCAGATAGGGCTCGGCCTCAAGCGTGGGAACCGTGATGCTTCCCTGACCAGCCTTGATCGTGGAATCAAGTGAAAGGAGTTTCCATGACTCATCAAAGCGTGCGCTGACGTCATGAGAAAGCTTGGTGCCCAGATTCACAAATGGTGCGGACGTTCCTGCAAGGGCCTGCAGGATGCCGTCTCCGATGTTGTCGATGTGCATCCGTACCGTTTGCTCATTGCCTGCCATTTCGGCCACGACAGAGAGAGGGATGACGTCGGAATCCTTGATCAGCGAGCCAGATGCCTCCAGTCGTCCAATCCTTGGAGTCTTGATCGTCAGGCCAATCCTGTCGAACGCAAGAGTCTTGCCATTGCGCTGATCCGAGATCCGCAGCGACCCTTCGGCCAGCGCAAGGCTCTCCAGGCCGTTGCCGGGCCCTGCCTGGCTCATCGCCATCAGAAAGGCCGCGATCTCCTTGGCCGGAACGGTTGCACCTGCAGCCTGTTCATCGATTCGTGAGAGGGCTGTGTTGTTCGACAGGATCAGTTCATTCTGCGCGGTGATGATCGCCGTCAGCCTGACGCCCTTCAGGGCCAGCGCTTTCGGCGCAAGACGAAGGCCTGCGAGCTGAAGGGAATCGAAGGTGACGATGGCATCGGGAGATCGCAGAATCTCGCGCTTGTCCGGATCTTTGAGCACGACGTCACGAATATGGAGCTCCAGTCCGTTGCTGTGCTTTTCCAGCACCGTCCGGCCAACCGATACGTCAATTCCCGAGCCAAGCCGCTGTTCCAGCGCAACGGCAATTCGTTCTGAAAGAAAATCGAGATCGACCGGCCCCCTGCTCAGGACAGCAATCAGTCCTGCAACCATCACGCCAAGCATGAGCACCAGCGAAAAAACGGCAACCGTAATCCTTCGTGTCCACGAGCGTCTGCCGCCCGCACGTGTCCCCTCCAGAGCGTATCCCGACGGCAATACACGGTCCGGTTCCATGCCGAACGCGGGCGCATTGGCCTGATTGTCAGGCATTGGGTTCATCCGTTGCACCACATGGGCTGAAGAAATAACGCCAAAGTCCTCTGGCCTAAACCGGACCGAGACGCCATCTGTTCCATAGCGAAGATTGCAGCAGCAGGACCAGGTGCCGCTGGCGGTATCGTCGCTAGAGAATGCAGCGACCACTGGAAAGGACTAAACAATGGCGAAATCCCTTCAAGCCGGCGACATGGCACCCGATTTTTCTCTTCCCGGCGATGGTGGCTCGACCATTTCGCTGGCCAGCCTGCGCGGCAAGAAGGTGGTGCTCTATTTCTATCCCAAGGATGACACATCGGGATGTACGCTTGAAGCAAAGAATTTCAACGACAGTATGGCGGATTTCGCCAAGGCAGGCGCAGAAATCATCGGTGTGTCA
>JANMFA010000296.1:0-21564 GCA_031377545.1 Hyphomicrobiales bacterium
AGCTTCACCAAGAGCCTCGCTCATGGCGCACTTCCATCCGAGATCGCCGATCACTGCTATTCTCTACAGCGAAGGGCGTGACGTCGATCCGGTGATGGATCGTGTCGCACGCCTGCTTGAGGATGAAGGGTTCCGGCTTGCAGGCTTCGTGCAACGCGCCCCGCCCCGGCCGCCACCGCTGCGACATGGTCCTGCAGGAACTCGCCAGCGGCGAGGTCATTGGCATCTCGCAAGATCGCTGCCCCCTGGCCCGCGGTTGCCACCTCGACATCAGCGAGCTGCTGCGCGGCATGGAACTGGCCCGGCGGGCGCTGGCCCAAAAGCCTGATCTGCTGTTCATCAACAAGTTCGGCAAGAGTGAAGGCGAAGGCGGCGGCTTCCGGCCATTGATTGCGGATGCCGTTGCGCTGGGCGTGCCTGTTCTTGTCGCAGTGCCCTGGCGCAACATCGACAGTTGGCGGTTGTTTTCTGGCGAGCTGTCGACTGAAATTGCACTGGAGCACCTTGCGGGAAGCGAGATGCGGATCAGCACATTCTTTGGCACTGGCACCGGTCCAGCGACAGGAACCGCCACAGGCCCGCCGGAAGCTGTTGAGTTTTTGCTTTAGAGCATGGGACCGCCATGTTACACTAACTATGGTCATTTGGTGTTGGTTGATGGCGACTAACCTGCTCCTTTCCCTCCTTGTGAGTGTAGCGCTCCTATGTGCGCAGGCACCCGCTGCTGCGGCTGAGATCAAGGTCGTCGACGGACCCAATTGCAATCTGCGGCTCTCCGGCCTGATCGAGATTGGCGACGCTCAAAAGCTGAAGACGTTGCTGGAGGAACAGGAACTGATTGACCAAAGGACACCGAGCACCGGCAACGACTTTGCCGTTGATGCTGGTCAAGCGAATCTCTGCCTCGACAGCATTGACGGCAGTTTTTCCGAGGCGCTGGCCATCGTCGAGGTCCTGGCGGCACTCGCAAGCTCTCAGGACAAGTATGTCGGAACCGTCGTCGAGGCCGGCGCGCGCTGTGCAGGCCCTTGCGCCATGGTGTTCATGGCCGGGCGGTATCACGCGCATCACGGCGCGAACTTTCCTTTGCGAAAACTTCATCCGGAAGGCGAACTTGTTTTCCGCACGATCAGCCCCAGCGTCGCCATCGGTCAGGACAAGGGCGCGGTCGCGGAGGCTTTCGCCACCGCCGTGCGCGACATCGCGCGCATGTTGCGGCTGAACAAGGGAGCGTCGATGCTCGACGGCAGCACTGACGAACATAACAAGCGGTTTCCCCGCGCGCTGGTTGCGGACATCCTGCGCCTTGCACCGGGCCAGACGTTGCCGGTCGAGCGCATTGAGCAGATCTATCGCTGGAACATCGCCATGGTTGGCCTGCCACATCCCAGGACCATCACGGCGGATATGCTGAAGAACGCCTGCGAAGCTTATTCAGACCTGGACCGGAGCGGCACGCCAGAGCGCTTCGCCCTGCCCAAAGCGACTGGTGCCATTGCCGTCGGCACCCCGGTGACGCGGACAGTTCTTCCGCCCGCAAGCACGGTGGACGCCGATGAGCGGCAGGCCTGCGTCGCTGATCTTGTCCAGCATCCAAAAGCTGGCCCGGTGCTGAACATCTCGCTCATCGACGATCCAACGCCAGCGCGGCTGAAAAGCGAAGCCACGCCGCTGGCGCAGTCGCGCAAGTTCATGGTCGAGGAGAACGGCGGCGACGGCGGGGCTCACGGTCTGATCGGAGAGGGAACATGGCTTCTCTATCCCAAACAAACGCGCATCCGCGACCTGCCGGAGCTGATGCGGCGATGAGAATGCTCAGGCTCGCTCTGGCGCTTGCCACCAGTCTCTTCGCAGCGCCCGCGGCTCACGCAGCGGACATAGCGCCGGGCATAGCGGGACGCTGCGACATTGTACTCAAGGGCGTCCTGCGCGATGGCGACGGCAAGAACTTCTCCGCGCATCTGGCGTCCCTGACCAAGCAGCGGCAATTGACGCTGTGCCTCGACAGTGGTGGCGGCGATTATCTGGAGGCGCTCGAAATCATCCGGGCCATGATCGATTCACCCGCCTCGGTCGCCACGCGCATCGAGAAGGGCGCACGCTGCCTGTCTGCCTGCGCGCTTGTGTTTCTCGCCGGCCACCAGGGTGTGGACGACGTACGTCCCGCCCGAACCATGGATGCGCGCGCGCAATTGGCCTTTCACGGACCGTACTTGCCCCCGGACGATGCGGGATATGATGCCAGTCTCGCGCCACTGGCCTATCAGGCAGGTGTGCAGGCCATCGGCGAACTGATGGTGCTTTCGACAGACCTGGACCTTTTCCCGGAGACGCTTCTCGTCGAGGCGCTGGACAAGGATCCCGGCGCGTTCTTGCTGATCGACACAGTGGACAAGGCCGGGCGCTGGTCGATCAGCGTGGACGGAACGGAGATGCCGGGGAAGATTGACCGGAGGATGCTCTATCGTGCCTGCGTCAACGATGAGGACTGGCGTCTCGGTGAGGACGGCGGTGCTTCCGGAAAACCCGAACCGGCCCCTACGCCATTGCGCTTCCAGCAGGGCAAGGTGCGGGCGAAGTTCGATGGTTTCGGCGACGAAGCGGGTTGGACCTGCACTGCGGATGCGGTGGAGATTGCGCCTGGCCGATATGCAATCGATCTCCAGTGGACCGGTGGCTTCAACGATCCGCCTCTACGGAGCGTCGAGATCCTGCAACGCAACGCGCGTGCCGCAAATACCGTCGGGAGCGTCGGCAAGCCGTTGTGGATCATGCAAGAAAAGAAGACTCGGTTGGGCGATATCGCTGCGCGCTGACGGTTATTTTGGCGCGTTGGTCTGGGGCTGTGCCGGGCTGCAATCGCATCTGCCGCATGGTCCGAGAAACTCGCAAGCGATCTGGTTCAGGGGTCGGAAATTCCCGAGTGGCCCTTTCGCTGACGAATCCGAACTGGTCGTTGGCGGGTTCGGCATACGTGTCACTTGTGCCTCCGGCGCGCCCGGTTGGGGCGCAGGGCGCTCCTGCACCGTCGGTGCGGCCCGGTCAGGAACAGTTGTCTGGGCCAGGGCCAGGTTGGCCGAGACAAAACATACCAGAAGAACCGCCATGCGGATCAGCATCTTTGCACCTAGTTCTGCAGGCAGCGAGGCTGCCAGGTTGCTGGTCTGGGATCGTACCCCGGACGAAAGCCAGCGTCCAGCATGCGGCGGCGCGCGCCTGCCGCGTCGACAATGCAATTGGCATGTAACATCCGTGGTTCGCCGCCGCCTGACGGCGCAAGCCTGGTGTTGAGCGCCACCGTGAAGCGCTCCGGCCCATCAGCGGCCAGCACGGCATCAATAAAAGCGCCCCACGCCAGTTCCATGTCGGGCGCGGGCATGAACATCGTCTGGCGCGTCGTCGAGACCTCGCCAGGCTTCAGCGGCTCCGGCTTTACTGTCGCCTTCTGGCAGAGCCACTCTGCGCAGGTGCTGCCCGCCACCGAACTGCCGGTGATGTCGACAATGTAGGTCCAGACGTGCCGGTGGCTCTTGCCGCCAAGGGTTATAACCGCCTCCTCCCCAGTCGCCTGCGCGCCGGGGACGGCAGGGTTGCGGCTGGCATAGGAAACAGGGAGGGTGATCGTGAGGGGCGATCTTGTCCAACTCACGTCCGAGCCTGTCGCCGCAGGGTTGACCGGCGGCTGCGCACGCGGGCGGAAAATGACGTAGTCCGGCGCCGTCAACGTCATGTCGTTGGCCTTCGTCCAAAGCGTGGTCGGCAGCAATCCGATTGCGAGCGCCGCACCCAGCGCTACTAATCCTGTGGTTATTGCCACACAGGCTTTGCAAATGCCTCTGACGCCTGCGCCCGCCAGCAGCGCAGCTGAGAGTTCGGTCGACGTGTTGCCGACAGCCTGAAAAGCATGCACGCTCGACAGATAACTGGACATCTCCTCCGGCTTCAGACCGGGTTCTATGATGACCGGCAGAACGTGGCCGACGGGCGAAGGCCATTTTTCCTTGGCGAATTGCAGTTCGGTCAGCGTGAATCGTCCTGGTGTCAGCGCTTTGCGGCTGGCAAGAAATACGAAGCGATCAGATGTCCGTATCGCCTCCCGAATGGTCTGTTCATAGTTTCCAGATGGCGTCAGGCTTACCTTGTCGAAGAACACGACATGCCCATCGTTGATGAGTGACTGGGCGATCTTCTCCGCGACCGCCCGCTGCTCGGAGGCGTAGCTCAGGAAGATCGTCAGCCGCGAGCAAAGCGCGGGCAAAAACTTGATGGCCATCGATGGCATCTACGCTCCGGCAGAGTTGCAAGATCGGCGGGGCAGCAAAATCTACGACGCTCTTGCCGAACATAGGATTACCGGGCCTTTGACGATGAAGAAAGCAGCAAATCGGCGTTGCTGGAATTCGGGCGGATGCAGCATGCCAAGGCCGTTTTCGACATCTCCTGATGCGCAATGTGCATTCCATTGATCCGAGCGGAGTCTTTCAGACACCACTGGCCGGTTTTCCCGCAAGAACCCCTGATTTTCCCCCTGTTCATGCATTTCAAGCAAACAAACACTGGTTCCAACAGGCTGCCACTCACCTATCCGCCACGCCGGTCCGAGAAAAACTGGCGCAGCATCTGCGCTGAATCGTCTTCGCGGAACCCGCCATAGACCTCTGGGGCATGATGGCACGTTGGCTGATGGAAGAAGCGTACGCCGCTGTCCACTGCGCCGCCCTTGGGATCGCTCGCGGAATAATAGAGCCGCCTGATCCGCGCGAATGAAATGGCCCCGGCGCACAGCGTGCATGGCTCCAGCGTCACGTAGAGATCCGCACCTGGCAGACGCTCGCTGCTCAGCTGCTCGCATGCCATACGGATGGCCAGAACCTCGGCATGTGCCGTGGGATCCCTGAGCTCCAGCGTGCGGTTGCCGGCGGAGGCCAGCACCTCTCCGCCCTGCACGACCACGGCACCGACCGGGGTTTCGCCACGTGTCGCCGCCAGCCTCGCCTCGTAAAAAGCCAGATCCCAGATCATTTTTTGCCTGTCGCGGCCTGAAACGCCACTCGCCTTGCCCATGGCTTGCTGATAACAGGACGCCATGAGTGACGATAGAGACCAACGTCGTCCACCCCGCAGTGGTGGACGCAGTGGCCCCCCTCGCCGTGATGGCGACAGGACCCCCCGCACCGGCGACAGCCGACCCTTCCGCAAGCGCGAGGATGGCGACAGGCCGCCGAGGCCCTTCAGCCGCGATGGCGACAGGCCCCCATCCGCCGGAAAAAGCTTCAGTGACCGACCTCCCCGTCGCTTCGAGAGCGACGGGGAGAAGCGGCCCTTCCGCGAGAAGAGCTTTGGTGACAAGCCACGTTTTTCCGACAAGCCCCGCTTCAGCGACAAGCCGCGCTTTGATCGCCCGCGCAGCGACCGCCCCGAGGGCGACAGGCCCTTCCGCCCGCAGCCCAAGCCACGCGATGACGGCCCCTGGAACCCGGATGGCGAGCGCATCGCCAAGGTGATGGCGCGTGCGGGTCTCTGCTCGCGCCGCGATGCCGAGGAATGGATTGCGGAAGGGCGCGTCAGCGTCAATGGCACCATCATCGACAGCCCGGCCCTCAACATCACACCCGCCGACAAGGTGGTGGTGGACGGCGACCTGATGCCCGAGCGCGAGCGCACACGTCTGTGGCTCTATCACAAGCCCGCCGGTCTGGTGACAACGGAGAGCGATCCCGAAGGACGCCCGACGGTGTTCGACAACCTGCCGGAAGATCTGCCGCGCGTCGTCTCGATCGGTCGTCTGGATATCAACACCGAAGGCCTGTTGCTGCTGACCAACGACGGCGGACTTGCCCGCGTTCTGGCCCACCCGGATACGGCGTGGCTGCGGCGTTACCGCGTGCGCGCCCATGGCGTGACCACGCAGGAGGCGCTGGACCGGCTGAAGGACGGCATCACCATCGATGGCGTCGACTACGAGCCGATCTTCGCCACGCTCGACCGCACGCAAGGCACGAATGCATGGCTGACGCTCGATCTTCGCGAAGGCAAGAACCGTGAAGTGAAGGTGGTGCTCGAGCATCTTGGCCTGATGGTGAACCGGCTGATCCGCATCTCGTTCGGGCCATTCCAGCTCGGCGAATTGCGGGAAGGAGCGGCGGAAGAAATCCGCTCTCGCATGCTCAAGGACCAGCTTGGCGAACGACTGGCTACGGAAGCAGGTGTCGATTTTGAAGGTGCCCGCAAGGAGCAGATCGAGCCGGAGCGCACCTTTGCACCGCGCCCGAAGTTCGACCGCGATTCCAGGCCGGAGCGCGGCGAGCGCCGAGACTTTGCCGAGAAGCGCCCCTTCCGCGAACGCGAGGATCGTCCAGCACCCCGGCGCTTTGTCGGCGAACAGGAAGAGGCTCCGAAGGGCCGCGTGCTGGCGGACGTCAATGATCCATACGCGCCCAGGCCAGGCCAGCGGCCTGAGCGTCCTTCCGAGCGCAATGCGTTCCGCGAGGATGGCGAAAAGCCCAAGCCGCGCCATCTGCGGCTCGACAAGGAAGACTTCCAGGCCCGCCGCCGCGCGGCCTTTGCGGGTGAGGACGCCACGCTGAAGGTGACGCGCGGAGAAACCCAGGACCGCGACGGCCGCAAGGTGCGCGTCGAGCGCATCACCAAGGATGTTCCGGAGCGGCCAGAGTTTGTCCGCGACGAACGCCCTGCCCGGCGCGACTTCCAGGATCGCGGACGGCCTGAGCGCAGCAGTGGCGGCCGCGATTTCAAGGACCGCTCCTTCGGTGACCGTCCGCCACGGGGCGATGGTGATCGTCCCCAGCGGTCGGACCGCAGCTTTGGCGACCGGCCGCCGCGCCGTGATGGTCCACGCCCGGAGGGTGGCGAGCGCGCATTCCGCCCCCGTGATGACAGGCCACCGCGTGGGGATGATCGCCCGCCGCGCCGCTTCGATGACAGGCCGCCGCGCAAGTTCGACGACCGGCCGCCCCGCCGGGACGGCGACAGGCCACCGCCGCGCGGGGATTATGCACGTCCGCCGGGCGCGGAGGGCCGATCCTTCGGCGACAAACCATCAGGCGGGCGTTCGGGTGGCTTTGGCGGAAAGCCTTCGGGCGGACGCTCCGGCGGGTTCGGCGGAAAGCCGGGTGGACGACCAGGTGGCGGAAAGCCCGGTGGTAGCAGGCCAGGTGGCAGCGGCGGGTTCAAGCCGCGCGGTCCGCGCCGCGAGGGCTGACCGATGCGCGTTGTCGCGGGACGGCTGAAAGGGCGGGCCTTGCTGGGTCCGCGCTCGGATGCCATTCGCCCGACATCCGATCGCCTGCGCGAAACCATCTTCAACATCCTCTCGCATGGCCTGGGCAAATACGGAGTCGACGATCCGGTGACGGACGCACGGGTGCTGGATCTCTTCGCGGGAACCGGTGCCCTTGCGATCGAGGCGCTGTCGCGCGGGGCCGCCTACGCCGTCATGGTGGATGATGGCCCGGAGGCTCGCGGTCTGCAGCGTGGCAATGTCGAGGGCATGGGGCTGGGCGGCATCACGCGCATCCTGCGCCGGGAGGCCACGAAGCTCGGGCCGGTAAGCCCGTTCGAGCCCTTCACGCTGGTTTTCTGCGATCCGCCCTATGGCATGGGGCTGGGTGGAAAGGCGCTGGTTTCCGCCATGACGGGCGGCTGGCTGGCCACAGGTGCCGTGGTCATCCTCGAAGAGCGCGCCGGACTGGACATCAGCCTTCCCGCGCCGCTCGAACTGCTCGATCAGCGCAGCGTCGGCGAGGGGCAAATCCTGATCGGTCGCATGGGCGTCTGACAGCTACCGTCGTCCGAACAGCCGCTCGATATCCGCAAGTTTCAGCTCCACATAGGTCGGCCTGCCATGGTTGCATTGGCCGGAGCCGGGTGTTGTCTCCATCTCACGCAGCAGGGCGTTCATCTCCTCGGGTTTCATCCGCCGTCCTGCCCGCACCGAGTGGTGGCAGGCGAAAGTGGCCAGCACATGGTCAGCCGCACGCTCCAGCGCCAGCGGCCCACCCCATTCCGCGAGATTGTCAGCGATGTCCTGTACCAACCCCCGGATATCGCCTCCGGCGATGGCCGAAGGCACTTCGCGAACGGCCACAGCACCGGGGCCGAACCCTTCGAGCGCAAGGCCCAGAGCTTCCAGCATCGGCCCCGCCTCGGCCAGCCGCGCCGCATCGGCGGGATCAAGCTCAACGATCTCGGGGATCAGCATGAGCTGGCGCGGGATGGCGCGTGCGGCGCGCTGTTTCTTCAGCCGCTCGTACACCAGCCGCTCATGTGCCGCATGCTGGTCGACAATCACCACGCCGTCATCGGTCTGCGCCAGAATATAGCTGTCGTGCAGTTGCGCACGCGCAGCACCCAGCGGCATGGCCATCATCTCAGGCGAGGCATCGGAGAGATGCGCTCGGGGATCGGCCATCGGTGCGCCCGTCGCATCGAATGCGGCCTGCGGAGCCTCGCTGAAGCCCGGCTGCGGGGCGGCCCAGGAATTCTGCCACTGGCCGCCGCCAGGCGGGCGGTACGCCTGGGAGTATCCCCCAACAGGGGGACGCCCCATCATCGGCTGTGCCGCCAGTGCCGCGAGCGTGCGGTCGCCACCTGTTGTGGATGCCCTCTGCGCACCTGCGAGCAGCGCCGTCCGCAGCGCCGCAATCAGCACGCCACGCACAAGGCCCGGATCGCGAAAGCGCACCTCGGTCTTGGCGGGATGAACGTTCACATCCACTTCGGCCGGGTGGATCATCACGAAGAGCGCGAGCACGGGGTGCCGGTCGCCCGGCAGATAGTCCGCATAGGCCGCCCGCACCGCTCCAACGAGCAGCTTGTCGCGCACTGGCCTGTTATTGACGAAGAGATATTGCTCCTGGGACGTGGCACGGTGGAAGGTTGGCAATCCCGCAAATCCCGTGATCGCCAGCCCTTCACGAACAGCGTCCACCTCCACAGCATTGTCACGGAATTCCGCGCCCAGTACCTGACCCAGGCGAAGCAAGCGGCCGTCAGGGGTGTTCCCGGACGCGGTATAGTCAAAATTCGCGGCACCCTCGCCGCTGAAGGAAAACCGCACGGCGGGATGCGCCATGGCCAGCCGTTTGACGACCTGTGCCACAGCCTGCCCTTCGGCGCGGTCCCCTTTCAGGAATTTCAGCCGCGCGGGCGTGGCAAAAAACAGATCCCGCACTTCGATGCGCGTGCCCTTTGCCATGGCCGCCGGCTTCACGGCGTGTTTCGCGCCACCCTCGATGCGGATGGAGGCTCCGCTCTCCTGACCTGCTGCCCGTGTCAGCAGTTCCAGCCGCGATACCGCCCCGATGGAGGGAAGCGCCTCGCCGCGAAAGCCCAGCGTCTTGATCTCCATGAGATCGCCATTCGGCAGCTTGGATGTCGCGTGACGTTCCACCGCCAGCGCAAGATCCGCAGCGGTCATGCCCGCGCCATCATCGGTGATACGGATGAGGCGGCGACCGCCGCTTTCGATCTCGACGCCGATACGGGTAGCTCCCGCGTCCAGCGCGTTTTCGACAAGCTCCTTCACGGCAGCAGCAGGCCGTTCGATCACCTCGCCTGCGGCAATCTGATCAATGAGGACGGGTTCGAGTCGGCGAATGGCCATGGTGGCGGAATAGCATGAATTGCGAGGTCGGCACCGCCCGAAAATAGCTCAGACCAGTGGCGTCAACAGCGGATGAAAGAGCAGCGGAATACCGGGCGCGATGTCGCCCGCTTCCGCCGCGACCAACGCAAAACCGTCCATGGCAGCAAGCGCGCTCAGCTGGCCGAAACGCCCGGCAGATGACAGCGACAGTTGCTGACCCTGCCGCCGGAGGCGCACAGGCAGCGCTTCAGCCCTTCCGGGCTCACGGGTGCGACTGAAAGCAGCGACGGCAGGCAGCAGGACTTCCGCTGCGGTATGGCCTGCAAGCCGATGCAACATCGGCCGCAGGAACAGATGCGCCGCAACGCAGGTCGCATAGGCCGTCCCCGCAAGGCCCAGCACGGGCACGCCCTGCAGAAGGCCCGTGATGATGGGTTTGGCAGGCTTCAGCGCCGCGCGGCGGATCATCGCCTCCCCGCCTGCATCATGGATCGCCGCAGCAAGCACTCCGTCTTCGCCGCCAAGACTCTCGGCCACAACCACGATCAGGTCATTGCGGCGCGCGAGATCCTGCAAATGCCGTGCGAGCTGGCCGCTGCGAACTGCAGTGGCCGTGGTCAGTTCAAGCCCTTCACACCGCAGCAAAGCGTCAAAAACCGCGAGATGCGGCAACGACGACGGACCATCATGGAGTGTCAGCACCGCGATCCGTGGCTTGCGGCGCACGGACAGTGCGGCAAGACCAACTGCCGCAGCCAGTGCCGTGTGACGCGCATCGAGCCGTAGCCCTGACAGGAGAACGCTGTCGCCGGCCGCCAGTTCCTCGCCCACACGGCGAATATTGTCCTTCTTTTCCGGCTGTCGGACCGTCAGCTGACTGCCCTGTGCGACTGCGCGGTCAGCCAGTACAACGCATATTGTCCCACGCGGCACCGCATCTCCGGCAGCGATGGGGCAAGCCTGCGCCAGTTCCAGTTGCTCCTGCCCGGCAGCGAGAATGCGGTACTGCCCGGGCGGAACGGCACCGAGCGCATAGCCATCCATGACCGCATGCGTCCGGGCGGGGAGAGGCAGACTCGCGACAGCCGGTTCCGCCAGGATGCGCCCGACCGCACCACGCAGCGACACGGTTTCCGCACCTGCAACCGGCTTTGCCAGCCCCGCGAGGTCGTTTGCCAGATCCGTCCAGCTTTTCACGCCCATGCTTCAGCCGAAATGGCTGACAACATCGGCCAGCGCGGGTTTGGCACGCGGTGGCTGACGCTCTTTCGGTGTGCCGATGGAGACGATGGAGGCAATGGTTTCCGTCTCTCCCAAACCGAAAGCCGCACGCATGATCTGCGTATCCATCAGCCGACCGGATGAAACACCGCAGGCAAAGCCGAGGCTTTCGGCTGCAAGCCAGAGGTTCTGGAGCGCGCAGCCAACTGTCAGCCACTGGTCCGACGCCACAATCTTGGGATGGCTGGTATCAATCCGGGCAACAAGCGCCACCACAGCGGGCGGCTGCTCCGCCTTGCCACGGGCCTTTTTCAGGCCGAAGTCATCACCATCGGGAACGGCCGCCCTGAAGGCTGCAAGCGAAGCCTCGACGAACGCCTTTCGAGCGCTGTCGGGGACGACGACAAAGCGGAACGGAACGACCTTGCCGTGATCGGGAGCCGCAGCCGCAGCTTCCAGAATGGCCTGCATCTGGGCGGCATCGGGCCCGGGCGCCTCCAGCATCAGCGCACCCATGTGCTTGCGGTTTCGGATGGCATCAAGAACGGGATTGGACAGGGTCAAGGGATGGCTCGTCTCTGGTTGATTGGCGGAAGAGAGCGGGAGTCGAACCCACCCGGGACCGTCAGACAGCCCCCACCGGATTTGAAGTCCGGCCACCCCACCGGGAGCGGTTCTCTTCCGGGAGCGTGGATAGAGCATTCTGGCCGAGGTTGGAAGGGCGGCGTGAATACCATCCTCCGCGCCTGTCTTCGTTGATCTGACTGCCGCTTGTTGGGAGCTCCCAACGGCCTAGTTCAATGCCACCCCCGCCGGGCGCGGTTCACCACCTACCGTGATATCCCCGATCATCAGACCTCCGGGACCAACGGCCACCGGCACGGTCTCGCCATCCTTGACCTTGCCCGCGAGGATCATCTCGGCGAGGGGATCCTGAACGTGCTTCTGGATCACGCGCTTCAGCGGTCGCGCGCCATAGGCTGAATCGTACCCCTTGTCGGCGAGCCACTGGCGGGCGTCCGGTTCCAGATCGAGCGTGATCTTGCGATCCGCCAGCAGTTTCGCCAGTCTGAGCATCTGGATATCGACGATGGCTCCCATCTCCGAGCGCTGCAGCCGGTGGAACAGGATGATCTCGTCCACACGGTTCAGGAACTCGGGGCGGAAATGCCCTCGCACGACGCCCATAACCTCGTCGCGGACCACATCCGTGTCCTGCCCCTCGGGCTGGTTGACAAGGAAATCCGAACCGAGATTGGAGGTCATGATGATCAGCACGTTGCGAAAATCCACCGTGCGGCCCTGGCCATCGGTGAGCCGTCCATCATCCAGGACCTGCAGCAACACATTGAACACATCGGGGTGCGCCTTTTCGATCTCGTCGAACAGCACGACCTGATAAGGCCTGCGCCGCACCGCCTCGGTCAGCGCCCCGCCTTCCTCATAGCCGACATAGCCGGGAGGAGCGCCGATCAAACGCGCGACCGAATGCTTTTCCATGTACTCGGACATGTCGATGCGCACCATGGCCGTCTCGTCGTCGAACATGAAGGCGGCAAGCGCCTTGGTCAGTTCGGTCTTGCCGACACCGGTGGGGCCAAGAAACATGAACGAGCCGATGGGCCGATTCGGATCCTGCAGCCCGGCCCTGGCGCGGCGCACGGCGGTGGAAACCGCCGAAACAGCTTCAGCCTGCCCGATGACGCGCGCCGCAATGCTCTGCTCCATCTTGAGCAGCTTGTCCTTTTCCCCCTGCAGCATCCGGTCGACCGGCACGCCGGTCCAGCGGCTCACGACCTGGGCGACGTGATCGGCGGTGACGGCCTCTTCCATCAGCCCTGCGCCATCAGCCGCGCTTTCGATCTCCGCAAGGTCTTTTTCGAGCTTGGGGATGATGCCGTAAGCGAGTTCGCCCGCCTTCTGATATTCTCCCTTGCGCTGAGCCTGGGCGAGGTCGTTGCGGGCCGTATCGAGCTGCGTCTTGATCTCGGCAGCGTGACCAAGCTTGTCCTTCTCCGCCTTCCAGCGTGCAGTGATGGCACCGGAACGCTCCTCGAGATCGGCCAATTCCTTTTCCAGCCGCTGCAGGCGGTCTCTCGAGCCGGCGTCGGTTTCCTTTTTCAGCGCCTCCTGTTCGATGCGCAGGCGCACGATTTCGCGGTCGATGGAATCAAGCTCTTCTGGCTTTGAATCAACCTGCATGCGCAGCCGCGCCGCAGCCTCATCAACCAGGTCGATCGCCTTGTCGGGCAGGAAGCGGTCGGTGATATAGCGGTTCGACAAGGTCGCGGACGCCACCAGCGCCGAATCGGTGATGCGCACGCGGTGATGCTGCTCGTACTTTTCCTTGAGCCCGCGCAGGATCGACACCGTGTCCTCGACGCTCGGCTCGTCGACAAACACGGGCTGGAACCTGCGGGCCAGCGCCGCATCTTTCTCCACATACTTGCGGTATTCATCGAGCGTGGTGGCACCGACGCAATGCAACTCGCCCCGTGCGAGGGCAGGCTTGAGCAAATTGGAGGCGTCCATGGCTCCGTCCGCCTTACCGGCTCCCACCAGCGTGTGCATCTCGTCGATGAACAGGATGACACCGCCCGCAGCCGACGTGACCTCCGCCAACACAGCCTTGAGCCGCTCTTCGAATTCGCCGCGATACTTCGCACCAGCAATGAGCGAGCCCCTGTCGAGCGCCATGAGTTGCTTGTCCTTCAGCGACTCGGGCACATCGCCGTTGATGATGCGCAGGGCAAGCCCCTCGGCGATGGCGGTCTTGCCGACGCCCGGCTCGCCGATCAGCACCGGGTTGTTCTTGGTACGCCGGCTCAGGACCTGGATGGTGCGGCGGATTTCTTCATCACGGCCGATCACCGGATCGAGCTTGCCCTCGCGCGCTGCCGCGGTCAGGTCGCGGGCGTACTTTTTCAGCGCATCGTAACTCTGCTCGGCGGATGCCGAGTCGGCCGTGCGGCCCTTGCGTATGGCTTCGATCGCGGTGTTCAGCGATGCTGGCGTCACGCCGGCCTTGTTGAGGACCTGCCCGGCTTCGGTGTCCTTCTCCACCGCCAACGCGAGCAGCAGCCGCTCCACCGTGACGAATGAATCGCCGGCCTTTTCGGCGGCCTTTTCAGCAGTGGCGAACACGCGCGCCAGGGCCGGGGTGAGATAGATCCCGCCGCCACCACCGGTGACACGCGGCATCTTGCTGACGGCAAGGTCATTCAACTGTTTCACGGTTTTCGATGAGCCGCCGGCGCGATCGATCAAGCCAGCGGCCATGCCTTCAGGGTCGTCAGTCAGCGCTTTGAGCAAATGCTCGGGCGTGAATTGCTGATGATTTTCGCGCAGCGCGATGCTCTGCCCGGCCTGCAGGAAGCCTTTGGCGCGATCGGTGAATTTGTCCTGGTTCATGTCGTCGTCCTTTGCCCGCTTGCCATCCGCACCGAATTCGGCTGCTTTAGCTGCTGCGTTGTCGTGACAAGCCCCATCATGGCGACCCGTCACCTCTCCACATGTAGGTGTGACATCTTCGCAACGTAAGGGGTTGCCATTGACCCGTCGGTGATCTTCCCTCTCGGTGTCGATGCGAGGATGCGATGCCGACCAAACGCCAGCAGGCCATGACCAGAGCGCTTCGTGCACTTGTGCCGCTGATTCCCTATGCGGATGCGCAGGATGTGCTGGCGCGGGCGGGCAAGGGCTCACTGCGGATGCTGACCCCGAATGCTGCGGTCTGGCTGGCGTTGACCAGCCACGTGCGCCACCGGTTCACCACATACGACGCGTTGCTGGCGGATGGCTATGATCGTGACGCGGCCCGCTTTTTTGCGGTCGATGACATGGAGCGGAAACTGACGGAATGGGGCTGCACGCGTCCCGTGTTGCAAGATCCCGTGTTGGACGCAGCAGCGGATGGCGGATAGATGGCAGCCACCGTTGTGTTGGGGATGTCATCATGCGCATAGCCGCTCTTCATCGTTATCCGCTCAAGGGCTTTTCGCCGGAACGACTGAGCCGCGTGGAACTTGAAACGGGCGGGTGCTTTCCGGCAGACCGCATGTTCGCGGTCGAGAATGGCCCATCAGGGTTCGATCCGGGTGCGCCCGTCCACCAGCCGAAGATCAAATTCCTGATGTTGATGAAGAATGACGAGATTGCCCGGCTGACCACACGATTTCACGATGAAACCGGCGAGCTGTCGATCACCCACGAGGGGCAAGAGGTTGCGCGCGGCGATCTAGGCCAGGCTGAAGGGCGCGCAGCCATCGCCGATTTTCTGGCGGCCTACGTCCCGGCTGCGGACCAGCGCGGCCCCTTCAAGCTGATCGCCGCACCGGCGGGCTTTCGCTTCATGGACAGTAGCAGCGGATACGTGTCGCTGATCAACCAGGCCAGCATCGCCGATCTCGAAATCCGGTCGGGCGCGCCGGTCGACCCGCTGCGCTTTCGCGGCAATCTGCTGATCGAAGGTTTGAAGCCGTGGGCGGAGTTCGATCTGGTCGGCCAGGTTCTCGAAGCCAGCTCTGGGGTGCGCCTCAAGATCACCAAGCGCATTGACCGCTGCGCTGCGACTGCCGTCGATCCGCAAACCGGCTTGCGTGATCTGCCGATCCTCAAGACGCTAATGCGCAGCTACGGCCATATCGATTGCGGTGTGTACGCCGAAATCGTCGCGGGCGGTACGCTGGCGGAGGGCCATCGGCTCAGCCCAGTGGCCGAGCCCGAAGTGGCACCACTTGGCTTTTGACGAGAACGCAACGAAAAACGGGGCCTTTCGGCCCCGTTTGGGTTGCTTGGATCTCGGGTATCACTCTGCTGCTGGTTCAGCAGCGGCGTCCTCGCGCTTCTTGGGCGGGCGGCCGCGCTTGCGGGGCAACGCAGGTGCATCAGCGGCAACATCAGCCACCGCCGGTTCCGCGACAGCTTGCACCGGCTTTGCTGGCGCTTCCGTCACCGGAACGCTCCGGACGGGCGCTGTCAGGAATGCGGGCAAGGCAGCCGCATCGCCGATTGGCTCCTGTTCGGTCCGGGCCGGGCGTTCACCGCGCCTTGCACGCGGCCTGTCATCCCTCGGCCTGTCGTCTCTTGGCCGATCTTCCCTTGGCTTCTCTTCCCTTGGCCTGTCGTCTCTTGGCCGATCGTCGCGCACGCGCGGCTCAAAGGACCGTTCCTCGCGTGGCTGGTCGTCGCGCGCACGGTCTTCTCTCGGCCTGTCATCTCTTGGCCGCTCATCTCTCGGCCGCTCATCTCTCGGCCTGTCGTCCCTTGGCCGCTCGTCTCTTGGCCTGTCGTCTCTTGGCCTGTCGAAACGACGCGGCCCACGGTCAAACTGATCCTGCGAGCCGTCGCCGCGCGTGGCGCGAACGTCGCCGCGATCCTGGTTGCGGTCTGGCGAGCGGTCATTGCGGTCGCGATAGGGCCGGTCACCTTGAACGCGGTCGCCCTGGGCGCGATCTCCCTGGATGCGATCGGCCGGGGGGCGATCATTGTAAGGGCGATCAGGCCGCATGTTGTTCCGGTCACGGTCCTGATTTCCGCGGTCATTGCGGTCCCGATCATTCCGGTCGCGTTCGTTTCTATCGCGGTCATTCCGGTCGCGTTCCTGGCGATCACGTTCCTGGCGATCACGGTCGGGACGTTCAAACCGGCGCGGAGTATTGCGATCCTGGCTTCTGTCACCATTCCGGTCCTGATCGGGACGCCGATCGTTGTCGTCGCCATCCTCGCCGCTTTCGGATGTTTCGCCGTCGGCCTGCAACCCGGGCTGGGGCGCACCGGCGGGATCAAGACCCTCATCGCCGTCGTCGTCGCCATCCTCGTCCTGATCATCCTGGCCAAATGGCTTTGCCGGACGGTAGTTGTCACCAAACTGCAAGCGCATCTGTTCATGGGCCGCGAGCACGATGCGCACATAGTGCTCCGCATGCTGATAATAGCTCTCCGCAGCCACGGGGTCGCCGCTGGTTTGTGCGTCGCGCGCCAGTTGCATGTACTTTTCAGCAATGGTCTGGGCGTTGCCCCTGACCTTCACATCCGGACCGTTCGACTCGAATGAACGGGTCAACGGATTGGGCGTCTTGTTGTTGCTGCTGTTATTGTTGCTGCCACCACCGTTGTTGCGGTTGCGGCCACGCATGCGCCTGTTCTGGCCTGGTCTCATCGATGATATCTCTTAATCGACGTTATCGGCAGCCGGTTGATTGCATACAACATGTCATCCCTGCGGCGGGCTGCCTCGCCGGCCGGGGTCATCAAGCGCTGGACGGGCTGTTCAAGAACAGCGGTCTCGCGGATTGAAAACATGACACGCTGATTCCGGTGAAGTTCCTATCGGAACTTCCCACGCCTCACGGCCCCATGACGTCGGACCATTTCGGCAATGATTGAATGGTGTATCTTTGTCCAACTGGCCCGGAGGCCCGCCCCCCGCTCGACGGCTTTCAGTTGAACCGGCCCTGCCAAACCCGGCAGACCAAACACGATGGTGGTCATACCCGCTTTGCACTGCATCGCCAAGCGAAAACAATCGCCATGGATTTAACTTGCCTGCGCAGGTTGCTGGCTGCCTTGTTGGGCCAGCTGCGAAAGGCCGATGGCGCGCACATGGCCGCCAAGATCAAGCCGCGTCGTGATCCGTGCGAAGCCCGCAGCGCCAGCCATGGCTGTCACATCTCGCTCCTGACCCGCACCGATCTCCAGAACAGCGATGCCATCTGGCTTCAGCAGCCTTGGCAGGCCCGCGATGATCGTGCGGTAATGCGCCAGTCCATCGAGGCCGCCATCCAGCGCGCGGGCAGGATCGTGTTCGCGAACCTCGCGCTCCAATGCCGGAATGTCGGCACTGGGAATATAGGGCGGGTTCGATACGATCACATCGAAGCGTTCGCCGAGCCCATCGGCCCAGGCACCTTGATCATCGACACGGGTACACGAGCCCTCGGCCCAGGCGCCCACACGCATCTTGCAGCGCTCACCGACGCCGTGCAGCAGGGCATTGCCGCTGGCGGCGGCGACCGCTCCCGGGCTGATGTCGATGCCGGTGCCATGTGCGGCACCGAGCTCTGTAAGGAGCGCAACCAGAAGGCAACCTGTGCCCGTGCCCAGATCAAGCACCGTGATGGCCGTGTGCCGTCGCGGCCCCAGCAGCGAAAGTGCTTCCTCGATAATCGTTTCGCTGTCGTCGCGCGGTTCGAGGGTATCGGGTGACAATTGGAAGGTCAGTCCCCAGAAATCACGTTGACCGGTGATGCGTCCGACAGGTTCCCCATTCGCACGTCTCGTGATGGCCTCTACCAGCCTGATCTCGTCATCAAGCCCCAGCGCGACATGCGGATCGGTGACCAGATCGAGCGGTCTGAGCCCTGTCTCATGGTGGAGCAACGCCCAGACATCCGGTTCGGGATGCTGTTGGCCGGCCAGGCGCAACGTGGTCATCGCATGGCGAAAGGCGTCCGCCCTGGACGGGGCATTTGCGCGTTCGGTCACGCCGCACCCTGTTGCTCGGCCAGCAATTCTGCCTGACGCGCCGCGCTCAACGCATCCAGCATCTCGTCCAGCACCAGCCCCTGCATCATCTCCTCAAGCTTGTAGAGGGTGAACCCGATCCGGTGGTCCGAAACCCGCCCTTGCGGAAAATTATAGGTCCGAATGCGCTCGGAGCGGTCGCCGGACCCGACCTGGCTGCGACGATCCGCAGCGCGCGCATCGTCGAGCTTCAGGCGTTCGGCGTCAAACAGGCGGGCCTTCAGCACAGCCATGGCCTTGGCCTTGTTCTTGTGCTGCGAACGCTCCTCCTGCACCACGACCACGATCCCGCTCGGGATGTGGGTGATGCGGACGGCTGATTCGGTTTTGTTGACATGCTGGCCGCCAGCCCCTTGCGAACGCATCGTGTCGATCTTGAGATCTGCGTCATTGATGTTGATGTCCACATCCTCGGCCAATGGCAACACGGCCACGGTCGCCGCCGACGTGTGAATGCGCCCTTGTGTTTCGGTGTCTGGCACACGCTGCACGCGGTGAACGCCCGATTCGTAGCGTAAGCGGCCGTAAACGCCGGAACCCGAAATCTCGGCGATCACTTCCTTGAATCCGCCCATGGCACCATCGCTCTGGGAGATGATCTCAACCGTCCAGCGCTGGCTCTGGGCATGGCGCACATACATGCGAAACAGATCACCAGCGAACAGGGCAGCTTCATCGCCGCCCGTGCCGGCCCTGACCTCCAGAATAGCCCCGCGCGCATCGGCGGCATCCTTTGGCAGCAGCGCCAGCAGGATCGACTTTTCATGCAGCGCGATTTGCTCCGCCATCTCGCGCACCTCGTCCTCGGCGAGTTGGCGGAAGTCCCGCTCAGCTGCCGGGTCATTGATGATGGTCTGGGCATCCGCGATCGCAGTTTCCGCCGCCCGGTAGGCGGTGATGGCTGCAACCACCGGATCGAGTTCCGACACCTCTTTGGACAGCGCCACCAGCGTGGCAGAATCAGGGTTGGCCGCCAGCGTATCGTGCGCCACCTGATAACGGGCCATGATCGCGTCGAGTCGATGTTGGGGCAGATTGTAGGACATGGCCACTGTGCGGTTCGTGAAGGGCGGCGGGCAATGATGGAACAAGTTGGTCGCGGCAGGCCCGCTACAACGGCACGTCGTGTTCCTGCGCAAACGCTTTCAGCGCCGGGCGCAGCGTTGCCACGCCGGCGGCATCGCTCAGCAATTTGGCCAGGTGCTTGCCGGCTGCGGCCGCATTGAGTTTCAGGGTCATTGCCTTGATGGGTCCGACGGATGACGCCGTCATCGAAAACGAGCGAAAGCCGAGCGCGATCAGGGCAAGCGTCTCCAGCGGCCGACCACCCATCTCGCCGCACACGGTCACCGGGCAATCGGCACGAAGCCCGGCATCGATGATGCACTTCAGCGCCCTCAGCGCGCCAGCCGACAACGGATCGAACCGCTCGGAAACGAAGCGGTTTTCGCGATCCGCCGCAAACAGGAACTGCATGAGGTCATTTGAGCCGACCGAGAGGAAATCAGCCTCCTTCGCAATTTCGTCGATCTCGAACAGCAAAGATGGCACCTCCACCATAACGCCCAGCGCCAGCGAGGTGGGCCGGGCACGGTCATGGCGATCAAGCTGCGCAAGCTCCCGCTGCACGATGGCGCGTGCGCGCACAAATTCATCCACGGTCGCGATCATGGGAAACATGATCTTGAGATCACGCCCGGCTCCCGCACGCAAAAGCGCACGCAGTTGCGAGCGCAGGAGGCCAGGCCGATCAAGCCCGATGCGGATCGCGCGCCAACCCAGCGCAGGGTTCTCTTCCTCGACGCGCTGCATGTAGGGCAGGATCTTGTCGCCGCCGATATCGAGCGTGCGGAATGTCACCGGTTTGTCGCCAACCGTATCGAGCGCAGCTTTGTAAAGCTGCTGCTGCTCGGCTGTGGTCGGCATGCGCGACGCCACCATGAACTGCAGTTCGGTCCTGAACAGGCCGATCCCATCAGCACCCGTTTCATCAAGGTGCGGCAGGTCGACCAGAAGTCCGGCATTCAGCTTGATGTCGATGGCCTGGCCATCGCGCGTGATCGCCGGGACGTTCCGCAGCTTGCGATACTGCTCCTGCCGGCGGGCGCGAA
Source organism: Hyphomicrobiales bacterium (assembly GCA_031377545.1). GTDB lineage: Bacteria > Pseudomonadota > Alphaproteobacteria > Rhizobiales > Beijerinckiaceae > JADCCX01. The sequence goes on from JANMFA010000296.1 coordinate 20,464, forward strand.
GCCGCGCTTTCTCCTTGTAGACATTCTCCACATCGACCGGTGGCCTGATCTGGATTTCGCCAGTGACCCCATCCACGATGATCGCGTCGCCCTGTTCGACCAGGGCCGTCACGTTCGGGATCTCGCTGACGGCAGGAATTCCGAGAGCGCGCGCCACGATGGCCACATGGCTCGTGGGGCCGCCTTCCTCGAGCACAAGACCGCGCAAGCGGTCGCGGTCATAGTCGAGCAAGGCCGCCGGCCCCATGGACCGGGCCACGATGATGGCATTTTCGGGCAATTGGTCCCTGGCGATGGTCAGGTCTGCCCCAACCAGCACATGCAGCAGGCGATTGGCCAGATCTTCCAGATCATGCAGCCGCTCGCGCAAATAAGGATCGGTCTGGCGCAGCATTCTGGCCCGCGTGTCGGATTGGACGCGCTCCACGGCAGCTTCTGCCGTAAGGCCCGACAGCGCAGCCTCGCGCATGCGCCTCAGCCAGCCCTGATCATGGGCGAACATGCGAAAGGTTTCGAGGACATCCTTGTGCTCGCCACCATGGGAGACATCGCCGCGCGCAATCAGTTCGTCGATGGTGGTGCGCAAGGCACCGATCGCCGTTTCGAGGCGCTTGACCTCGATTTCCGGGCTTTCGGCGATCAGTGTCTTGATGACGACCCGCGGCTCATGCAGCACCACATGGCCAAGCCCAACGCCATCGGCCAGCGACACGCCCTTCTCGTGCATCGACCGGGTGAGGCCAACGCCTTGCCCGGACGCGGCAAGGGATTGCAAGCCGCCTTGGGCGTTCAGCTCGGCCTGCACCATGGAGACCGTTTGCAGTGCCTCCATTTCCTCATCGCTGTAGGTGCGCGTCGCCGTGTTCTGCACCACAAGCACGCCAAGCGTGGCCCCGGCCCGCAGGATCGGCACGCCGAGGAACGAGCGGTAGATTTCCTCGCCCGTCTCTGGCTTGTATGAAAACGATGGATGCGACTGCGCGTCAGACAGCGCAAGCGCCTCGGCCTCCTGGGCGATCAGGCCCACAAGGCCTTCTCCGGCCTTCATGGTCGTCAGGTGCACCGCTTCCCGGTTCAGACCCTCGGTGGCAAACAGCTCCA
>JANMFA010000380.1:0-19459 GCA_031377545.1 Hyphomicrobiales bacterium
GCCGCAGCACGCCGCGCAGCACCTGCCGCTCCACCAGTTCCACCATCAGCTGGGTATGCAGCCGCAACAGCCGCTCCACATGCTCAAGCATCTGCCGCCCCTTTGCAGTCACGCTGACGGTGCGGTTGTCACGCTCGAGCAATTGTGCGCCGACTTTTCCCTCAAGCTGCTGGATGCGCTGGGAGACCGAGGGCTGCGTGGTGTTGAGCTTGGTTGCAGCGGCACGAAAGCTCTTCAGGGTCGCAACCCAGTAGAATGTTTCAAGGCTTTTCAGATCGAGCATTCCGCTGCCGCCAGTACCAGTTCAACGATAAGCTCAGCCAATCACACCATATCATGAATTACAATTCGACGTGTCGCTCCGTCGGTGCTCTGATAGGGCTCCAACAACGGCAACACCTCCCATGCACGCTGCAAAAATCCACAATCCTGCCGATGCCAGACATGATCTTTCACGCCCCGAAGGTGTTCGTCATGCAGCGCGTGAAGGATTACTGGATGGGCCGACATCTGGCCATGCCTATGGTTATGTGCAGGGCAATCTGGCCATTCTACCCGCTGACATGGCGAATGATTTCCTGCGCTTTTGCCAGCGCAATCCCAAGCCTTGCCCCATCATCGGCATGTCGGAACCGGGAAGTCCCGCGATCGCCGACCTTGGCCTCGATCTCGACATCCGTACCGATGTGCCGCGGTACCGTGTCTGGCAGGACGGGAGAATGGTTGATGAACCTGCGGATATCAGGCGCTGGTGGCGGGATGATCTGGTGACATTCGTTCTGGGCTGTTCGCATTCTTTCGAGGAGGCACTGATCGAAGACGGATTGTCACTTCGCCATGTCGATGCGGGAGTGACCGTGCCGATGTACCGGACATCTGTTGCCTGCGGCTCAGCGGGACGTTTTGCCGGACCGCTGGTTGTGTCCATGCGGCCATTCAGGCCGGCTGATGCCATTCGCGCCATCCAGATCACCACGCGGTTTCCGGCAGTCCATGGCGCGCCGGTGCATATCGGCCGCCCTGATCTCATCGGGATCGCCGATATCAGTAAGCCGGACTGGGGCAGCCCGGTACACATCGCCGAAGATGAGACGCCGGTGTTCTGGGCCTGCGGGGTCACGCCGCAAGCCGTGATTCAGGCGGCAAAGGTGCCGTTTGCCATCACGCATATGCCGGGCCGCATGCTCGTGACGGATATCCGCAATTCCCGGCTTGCCGTCATGTGAGCGCATCGCGGCTGTTTGACCTGACTTTGGCTGACGCATCAATCCAGGGAGAAAAATGATGAAATCCGGTCTTCGCCTTCTGTCTCTGACGCTTGCCACAAGCGCTCTTTGCAGCCCAGCTTTCGCGCAGGTGCTGCCCGCCGGTCCGCCGGTCAATCTGCAGATCGTCACGCAGCCCGGTCCGCAGTTTCCGCAATACACCAGAGTGGATATCCCGTTGCTGCGCGATGGCCTGCCAGCCAAGAGCGGCGGCCGCATCAAGGTGACGCTGGCCAGCTGGCCGGAGCGGAGCCTGAACGGACCCGAGATCATCCGCCTCGTGCGCGCCGGTCAGGTCGATATCGGGGCGGCACCCTTACCAACGGTTGCCGGCGAAGTTCCGTTGCTTGATGTGGTCGATCTCGCTGGCCTCAACCCTTCGGTCGAGCAGGCGCGCAAGATGGCCGATGCCATGCTGCCCGAAATCAACAAGGAACTCGAGCGCACGGGCACCCGCATCATCGCGACCTATCCCTTCGCCGCGCAGGTGTTCTTCTGCCGTGACAAGATTTCCGGTCTGGCTGATTTGAAAGGCAAGCGCATCCGCACCAGTGGAGGCTCTCCCAACGACATGATGACGGCGATCGGCGCACAGCCGGTCTCCATCGGCTTCCCCGAGGTTTACGGAGCCCTTGAACGCGGTGTGGCGGATTGCGCCATGACAGGCACATCATCGGGCAACAGCGCGCGCTGGTATGAGGTGACGCAGACGCTTTACACCTTGCCGGTGGCCTGGGCGGTCTCGGGCTATTTCATCAATATCGCCTGGTGGAACAAGCTCGACCCCGCAGTGCGTGACATGATTGAGAAGACCATGAAGGAGGTCGAGGATGCCCAGTGGAAACTGGCGCTGGAAACCACCGACGATGGCATCGCCTGCAACAGCGGCAACAAAGATGGCTGCAAGATCGGCAAACTGGTTGATACCAAGCCGATGACGGTCATCAAGCAGACCGAAGCCGATCTGGCTGCTGTTCGCGCGGCTCTCACGGGCACGGTTTTGCCGGCCTGGGTGAGGCGTTGTGGCGACAAATGCGCCGAGATCTACAACCGTGTTGCTGCACCCATCACAGGCATCAGATATGAGCCGAAGTGAGGGGTGAACGGGTCTGTCGCTACGGGTCTGTCGCTCTTGGGTAGGCCTCCACTGCAAGGCGTTCGCGGGCGGGCTTCTGGTCTCGCAAAATGAACTGAAGCCCCACCGCCTCGCGTTGTTCGCTCCCAGACGGGCAGAATCTCCACTCCCTGATTGTCGGGCACCCGAAATGGCTGCCGCCGCAAACCACGACTGGAACGATGATGAGCATTTCCGGCCTTGCTGACGGGGCGACACGCCTGCGACGACTGGTCGAACATGGCACGACCCTGATGGGATATGCTGCGGGATGGGGCTTCATCCTGTGTGCGTTTTTTATCAGCTTTGATGTGCTGGCGCGGCGCTTTCTCGGCTTCAGCTCGCAAGCCACCACCGAGATAACATCCTACATGCTGGCGCTTGGTATCACCTGGGGCCTGGCCCATGCCCTTTCGTTGCGCGCTCATGTGCGGATTGATCTGCTGATCAACCGGCTGCCGGACGGCCTGCGCCACTGGATGCATCTGACCAGCCTGTTTGCCCTGGCGGTTTTTGTCGGATTTCTGGCCAAGGCCTCGTATGATCTCGTGGATGAGTCCCTGTTGTTTCGCGCAACGGACACCAGCGTGCTGAGCATTCCGCTCGCCTTGCCGCAGGGCCTCTGGGCTTTTGGTCTGGTGGCCTTCGCACTGCTGATCATTATCATGCTGATCGAGAATTTTCTGCTGATCCTGGCCGGTCGTGGTGCCGATGCACAGGCCAATCTCACGCCGCGCACGTTCTCGGAGGATGTGGATGAAGCGTTGGAGGCCGTTGGTGCCAAGGGAGCACCAGCGCCATGATCGCCGTCATTTTCCTTGTTGTTCTCTTGCTGATCATGATCGGTCTGTCTCTGACAGGTGCGGGGCCGCAGAAACTCGTGATCGGCGAAATCGTGATGCTGATTGGCCTGTTCGCTGCCTTCTTTGGAGCGGGCATCTACATCGGAGCTGCGCTGGGTGTCCTGGGCCTGATCGTCGGTTTCAGTTTCTCCGATCGGCCATTCTGGCTGTTTCTCGGCCAGACGATCTGGGGCCCATCCTCCAGCTTCGTGCTGGTCGCTGTGCCACTGTTTCTGCTGATGGGTGAAATCCTGTTGCGGGCCGGTCTGTCGGATAAACTGTACAAGGCGCTGAATGTCTGGCTGAACCGCCTTCCCGGCGGTCTGCTGCATACCAACATCATGGCGTCAGGCGTGTTCTCTGCGATCTCCGGATCATCGGTTGCAACAGCTGCGACAATGGGATCCGTCGCCCTGCCTTTCTTCAAGGACACGCGCTACGATCAGAAAATGGTGATGGGATCACTGGCCGCCGGTGGAGCCTTGGGCAATCTCATCCCGCCGGGCATAACCTTCATCATCTACGCGCTGATCACCGAGCAGTCGGTCGGCCAGCTCTATCTTGCAGCGGTCGGCCCCAGCATTCTGGTGGTTGTACTGTTCACGCTCGTCATCCTTGCCAAAGCAAAGTCATCGGCTCCGGTTGACGGCAATCTGCCGCGCATTCCGCTGCGCGAAAAACTCCGGGCTACAAAGGATCTGATCCCGACAGCGCTGCTGATCCTGCTTGTGCTGGGTACAATCTATGGCGGGTTGGCTACCGCAACGGAATCGGCCGCACTCGGCGTGGTCGGAGCCATTTTCTTTGCGGCACTTGAAAAGAAGCTGTCGTTCCGGATGCTGAATGTCTGTGCCGAAGCGACAGCCCGCAACACGGCGATGATCGGTCTGATCCTGTTTGGCGCCTATGTGCTGAACTATGTCTTCACCGGCCTGGGTGTGCCACAGGCGCTGGCCAGAGTTGTGGGACACCTTCCACTGCCGCCCTGGGCGATCATGGGCCTCATCATCGGGTTTTATCTGGCACTGGGCACCTTCATGGAGGGCTTCTCCATGATCATCACCACCATTCCGGTGGTGTTCCCGGTCGTCATGGCGCTTGGCTATGATCCGATCTGGTTTGGCGTCATCGTCACCATGCTGGTCGAGATTGCGCTGATCAGCCCACCGGACGGGACGGTGCTCTATGTCCTGCACGGCATGCGCAAGGACAAAGGGCCGATCACCGATGTCTTCAGGGGGGTCATGCCTTTCATGACCGTCTACATCTTTGCCATCGGGCTGCTGATGGCATTCCCGGCCATTGCCTTGTGGTTACCCAAATGGGTTATGGTGTAAGACCATGACAGCTCATCTCCGGTTCAATTGCCATTCCGGTGCAGCCAGCCACATGGTTGATGCCGCGATCCACACGCTTGTCATCGCTGGCTGGGCCGGTCGGGACGAGAAGGCTTTGCGCCATCACATCGAGGAACTGGCGGCCATCGGCGTGCCGCGACCTTCCTCCGTGCCGGTGTTCTACCGCGGTTCTGCCTCGCTGCTCCTGCAGGCTGATCAGCTTGATGTGCTTGGACCCGACAGCTCCGGCGAGGTGGAGCCGGTCATTGTGGCGCTCGAAGATGGCTTGTGGCTGGGTGTGGGATCTGACCATACCGACCGCAAGGCGGAGAGCCTTGGCATCGCGCTCTCCAAACAGATGTGCGGCAAGCCGGTCAGCCGTGATCTTTGGCGGCTGGACGAGGTGATCGACCGCTGGGATACACTTGTGATGCGCGCACACGCCACAATCGATGGCGAGCCCGTGCTCTATCAGGAAGGCACGCTGGCGAACCTGAGGCCACCTGCTGATCTGATTGACAGGTGGACTTCCGGACGCATGTTGAAGCCCGGCACGATCATGTTTGGAGGCACTCTGGGCGCGCTTGGCGGGATTCGTCCTGCCACGCATTTTGCCATGGAAATCAGCGATCCAGCGACCGGGCGCGCCTTGCGCCATCACTATGCGATCGCGTCGCTACCCGTGATATCCTAGCGGCGTCTGGAACTCCTGCGTCGATTGTTCCCGTTCTTTATGCCGCCAGGAAAACAGCCGGACAATCCCACCGCTTTCCGCAGGCAGATCTGGGATGTGAGCGCCTCCGACGAACGTCGCCAGCGTGGAAAGCAGACCATCAATTGTGGAGGAACGGAGATGACGGGACTGTTCAGTTTACGAACATACAAAACCAGCATACTGGCTCATGAAATCAGAGGCTGCTTAGGCGTCTGTTCGTCCGGTCATCCGAGCTGATCCCGGACCTAGAATCGAAGGAGACCAGTATGACGACTCGCAGGCTTTTTGTTGGCGCGCTGCTCGCGCTCAGTTTGACCGCGACCGCGCTGGCCCAGACATCGCAAACCACGCCGCAGGCTGGCGCTCCCGCTCCATCGTCGGCTGGAACACGGTTCATCACCGTATCCTCAACCACATCGACGCAGGATTCCGGTCTGTTCAACCATATTTTGCCCCTGTTCAGGGCAAGGACGGGGATCGACGTGAAGGTCGTGTCACAAGGCACGGGTCAGGCGCTTGATACGGGACGGCGCGGCGATGCCGACGTTGTGTTCGTCCATGCCCGCGCTCAGGAACTGAAGTTCGTGACGGACGGCTTCAGCGTCGAGCGCAAGGCCGTGATGTACAATGACTTCGTGTTGATCGGTCCCAAAGCTGATCCTGCCGGCATCAAGGGTACCAAGGATATTGCGGCGGCCCTGAAAGCCATTGCCGAAAAGCAGTCTCCCTTCGTCTCGCGCGGTGATCGCTCCGGCACACATGCGGCGGAACTCAACCTCTGGGCGCTCGCGGCTGTGGAGATCGAGAAGGCCAAAGGCCCATGGTATCGCGAGATCGGCCAGGGCATGGGAGCTGCGCTCAACACGTCTGGTGCCATGAATGCCTATGTGCTGGCGGATCGCGCCACATGGATCAGCTTCAAGAACCGTGGCGATCTCGAGATTGTTGTGGAAGGCGACCGCCGTTTGTTCAACCAGTATGGCGTGATGCTGGTGAACCCGGCCAGGCACCCCCACATCAAGGCATCCGATGGTCAGGCTTTTGTGGACTGGTTGATAGCACCTGAAGGCCAGAGGGCGATCGCGGATTACAAGATTGACGGCCAGCAGCTGTTTTTCCCGAATGCCACACAGCCGGGAGTATGAGGTCGAGCGCAACGGGATCGTCAGTCTCGCGATCTTCTGACCTCGTATGCGCCCGACTGTTGCGCGCCAGCCTCGGCATCAGGCTGCAACGACGCCGGTCCGCTCGAGGGCGGTCGAACAGAAATGCTGCATGGTTGTGATATTGGGTTGCAATGCACTGGGAGAGCAGGGAAAACGCTGCTTCGCGATGGTTCCGTCTGCTGACATCATGCTCTAGCATTGCCGGACGACGCTGAGGGGGAGATATGGGACAGTCAGTTTTCGCCGGTGTAATGCCCGCTCTTATGACGCCCTGCGGTACCGATGGCCTGCCTGATTTCACCGCGCTGGTCCGGAAGGGAAAAGAGCTCGTTCGTTGCGGCATGTCGGGCGTGATCTATTGCGGCTCCATGGGCGACTGGCCGCTTCTGACCGATGAGCAGCGCATGGAAGGCGTGGACCTGCTCGTGAAGGCGGGCATCCGTGTCATCGTCGGCACAGGCGCACAGAATCCGATGCGCGCGGCAGCATTGGCCGCGCATGCAAAGAAGGTCGGTGCGGCAGGTCTCATGGTCATACCGCGCGTCCTTTCGAGGGGGTCATCTGTCGCCGCCCAGCACACCCATTTTGCCGGAATCCTGGAAGCAGCGGTTGATCTGCCCGCCGTTATCTACAACAGCCCGTATTATGGCTTCGAGACGAAGGCGGACCTGTTCTTTTCCCTGCACCGCCAGTATCCGCACCTTGTGGGTTTCAAGGAGTTCGGCGGGGCAAAGTCGCTGAGTTACGCGGCGGAGCACATCACCGGGCATTCGGATGCGCTGACGCTGATGGTGGGGGTCGACACCCAGGTGTTCCACGGCTTCGTGAACTGCGGGGCATCGGGCGCGATTACCGGCATCGGCAATGTGCTGCCCAATGAGGTGCTGCATCTCGTCAGCCTGTGCGAAAAGGCAGCCAGGGGCGATGCAGACGCACGGCGGAAGGCGCAGGAGCTCGAAGCCGCCTTGCTGGTGCTGTCGACCTTCGACGAGGGCGCGGATCTCGTGCTGTTTTACAAGTACCTCATGGTTCTGGAGGGCAACCCGGAATACGCGCTGCATTTCAATGCGACGGACAAACTCTCCGACAGCCAGATGGCCTTCGCCCGCGATCAACTGGCTCTGTTCAAGCGCTGGTATGCTGTTTGGGCTGGCGGAAAGACCTGACGGCAATGCGTGTTATCGATTCCCATACTGCCGGCGAGCCGACGCGCCTGATTGTCGAAGGGGGGCCGGATCTGGGCAACGGATCGATGGCCGAGCGGCGTACGATTCTGGCGCGTGACTTTGATGCCGTTCGCAGTTTCGCCGTCAACGAGCCGCGTGGATATGATGCACTGGTCGGCGGGCTGATCTGCGACCCCGTCGATCCCGGCTGCGCGGCTGGCGTGATCTACTTCAACAACATCGGCGTCATCGGCATGTGCGGGCATGGCACGATTGGTCTTGCCGTGACTTTGGCGCATCTCGGTCGGATTGGGCAGGGCATCCACCGTCTCGAAACGCCTGTCGGCATCGTGACTTTTGAACTGCTGAGCCGCAATGAGGTTCGCATCACCAATGTCGAGAGCTATCGCTTGCGCAAGGATGTGCAGGTTGATGTTCCCGGCTTGGGCCGGATCACCGGCGACATCGCCTGGGGCGGCAACTGGTTTTTTCTCACCAATGATGCGCCTTGCGCGCTGACCATGGCGAATATCCCGGCGCTCAGCCGGTCAGCGGAGGCGATTCAGGTTGCCCTGAACGTGCAGGGCGTGACAGGCGACGATGCGCCGGTCGATCATATCGAAATCTTCGGCGCGCCGGACAATCCTGACGCCAACAGCCGCAGCTTCGTGCTGTGTCCCGGCGGAGCCTATGACCGCTCGCCCTGCGGCACCGGCACCAGCGCAAAGCTTGCATGCCTGGCCGCCGACGGAAAACTGCAGCCGGGGCAGCGCTGGGTTCAGGAAAGCATCATTGGCAGCCGCTTCGAAGCAAGCTGGATACCAGGCGTTGCAGGCGGTGTGATTCCCAGCATCACCGGAAAGGCCTACATTACCGGCGAAGCGGTGCTACACCGCGATCCGGATGATCCGTTCGGGGACGGAATCCGGGCATAGGCGCTGAGTTGAAATTGGGAATAGTGGCATGACAAAAGGTGTACGCAAGGGCCTGACGAGCTACGGCGATGCGGGCTTCTCGCTGTTTCTGCGCAAGGCCTTCATCAAGGCCATGGGGTATTCGGATGACGCGCTGAACCGCCCCTTTGTCGGCATCACCAACACCTACAGCGATTTCAACCCTTGCCACGGCAATGTCCCGCAACTGATCGAGGCAGCGAAGCGCGGCGTGATGCTGGCTGGCGCAATGCCGATGGTCTTCCCGACGATCTCGGTCCACGAAAGCTTCGCGCATCCCACCTCAATGTTCCTGCGCAACCTGATGGCGATGGACACCGAGGAGATGGCGCGCGCCCAGCCCATGGATGCGCTGATCGTCATCGGCGGATGCGACAAGACTTTGCCGGCACAGATCATGGGTGCCATCAGCGCCGACCTGCCGACGGTGGTTATTCCTGTCGGGCCAATGGTGGTCGGCCATCACAAGGGTGAGGTTCTGGGGGCATGCACGGATTGCCGCCGCCTGTGGGGCAAGCACCGCGCAGGCGAGATCGACGAAGCCGAGATCGAGATCGTCAACGAACGCCTGGCGCCCTCTGTCGGCACCTGCATGGTGATGGGGACAGCCAGCACCATCGCCTGCATGGTGGAAGCAATGGGCCTGTCATTGCCGATGAGTGCCAGCATTCCCGCACCTCATGCGGAGCGAATCCGCCTGGCCGAAGCCAGCGGTGCTCTTGCGGCCAGAATGGCGACAAGCGGCGGGCCGCGCCCCAGCGAAATCATGACACCCGCCGCAATTCGCAATGCAGCCGTGGTCATGCAGGCCATTGGCGGCTCCACCAATGGCATCATTCATCTTGCCGCCATGGCAAACCGGACCCCACACGGTTTCGACCTGAAGATGGTCGATGACATCGGTCGCGATGTTCCGGTGCTGATCGACCTGAAGCCATCCGGCGAGCATTACATGGAGCATTTCCATCACGCTGGCGGAATGCCCAAGCTCCTGCAGCACCTCAGCGAGCATCTCGACCTCACCGCCATGACCGTCAGCGGCAAGACGCTGGGCGACATCGCGGCCGGTGCCGAGGATGTTCCAGGCCAGGATGTGATCCGCACCCGTGCCAATCCGATCAAGCGTGAAGGAGCCATGGCGATCCTCCACGGCAACCTTGCGCCACGCGGTGCCGTCATCAAGCATTCCGCCGCGACGCCGGGTCTGCTGCAGCACTCCGGCCGTGCCGTGGTGTTCGAATCGGTCGAGGATCTCACCAACCGCATCGATGATCCTGATCTCGACGTCACTGCAAACGATATCCTCGTGCTGCGCAACGCCGGCCCCAAGGGAGCGCCCGGCATGCCGGAGGCCGGCTATCTGCCGATCCCCAAAAAGCTGGCCCGCGCGGGTGTCAAGGACATGGTCCGGATCTCGGACGCGCGCATGAGCGGCACGGCCTTCGGCACCATCGTGCTGCACATCACGCCGGAATCCGCCATCGGTGGCCCGCTGGGTCTCGTGCGCAATGGTGATCGGATTGTGCTTGATGTGGCGGCGCGGCGTATCGACCTCATGGTGGATGCAGCCGAACTGGATTGCCGCAAGGCAGAATGGCAGCCACCTGCCCATCTGACGGAGCCTTCACGCGGGTACCTTGCGCTCTATCTCCGGACAGTCACGCAAGCCGATGAAGGCTGTGATTTCGACTTCTGCTGAAGTCGCTATCCCACTTTCATGCCGAAAGCCTTGGCCATGAAGCCAAGGCCATGCATCAGCCCTTCGCCATCAATCCCATGTCCGATGCCATGGGACATGTGCCATTCCACCGGTACCCCGGCGGCCGACAAAGCCTGTCCCGCATGAAAGAGCGCCTGCACGGGAATGACTTCATCCTGATCGCCGTGGATGAGCAGAACCGGGGGCTTCACGCTCACCTCGCCAAGGTGCTCCTCGCCGACCAGAGTGCCGGAATAACCGACAATCGCAGCGCAAGGCGTCTTGCGGCGCAGCCCCGCATGCAGCGCCATCATTGTACCTTGTGAAAAGCCAACGAGCGCCATCTGGCTTTCGGAAAGTCCATGGCGGGCAAGCTCGGCATCGAGAAATGCGTCAAGCGATGGCCGGGCCTTGTTCACGCCGACCCAACGCTCATCCGGATCGCGAAAGGTCAGTCCAAACCATTGCCGCCCCATCGGCGCGCCGCCACAAGGTTCAGGGGCATGGGGTGATGTGAAGACAGCATCCGGCAGGAACTGCGCCCATTGCTTGCCGATGCCGATGAGATCGTTGCCATCTGCCCCGTAGCCGTGGAGAAACACCACGAGCTGTTTGGCGTTGCCGGATTTTGGCGGCAGGCGTGGTCCATCGATCAGGGGCATGGGAAGCTGTCCTCGTTTGAAGTGCCGATAGCAGGGAAGGCGGGGAGGGGGAAGAATGCTGGCTTGGCAATTTGCTCCGCCAGACACTGCACAAACCAGGCAGGCTCCCTATTGTCATCACGATGGAACCGACAGTACCCACTGATTCGCGCCCCGGCCTTGCTTTCAGGATGGCCCAGTGGCTGTTCCTGCTCGGAGCCCGCTTCACCCGCGGAATGACATTGGGCGTGCGGGGCATGGTGATCGATCAGGAGAACCGGATCTTTCTCGTGCGTCATTCCTATGTCAGGGGCTGGCATATGCCGGGCGGCGGTGTTGAGCCGGGAGAGTCGCTTGAGGAGGCGCTGGCAAAGGAACTGCGGGAGGAGGGCAATCTGGAGATCCGGAGCGAACCCGTTCTGATTGGAATCTATTTGAACCAGGCCGCCTCCAGACGGGACCATGTGGCCGTCTTCCTGATCAGGGACTTTGCGCAGACGGCCCCGCATGTGCCAGACCGCGAGATCGTGGAAACGGGTTTCTTTCCGCTCGATGCCCTGCCGTCGGAGACCACCCAGGCCACACGGCGGCGCATTTTGGAAGCGCTGTCCGGAGAGAAACGCTCCCCTTTCTGGTGAGCCAGAAAGCCTGGCGCGGTTGTGCCCTCACAGTGCCGCAATTCTCGAGCCCTTAACGAAGCATTCACCACGTTCAGCTTCGGTTCAGTGGCTGCGGATGTGAGTAGGTGGCCAAATTCACAACGGCTGATGCAGGAGACTTGCATGCTGATGGAAACCGGATCCCTGAGGGGATCCCTTCGTGTCTTGATGGCCGCGGGGGCTGTCCTGTGTGTTTCGACCGGCTGGGCCCAGGCCCAGTGGTTTGCGCCTCGCCACTATTACCCGCCGGTGGTGATGGATGAACTGACACCACGCGAGATTCACGGACGCATCGCGCGTCAGGGATACAGCCAGGCTTCCCGTCCGGTTTATCGCGATGATGTGGTCATTGTCTCGGCGGTTGATCCGTCCGGACGCCGCGTCAGGCTGGTCGTCGACGTTTATTCCGGCAGGATCGTGAACAGTCAGGCCCTGCCGACCCCCCGACCGCGCGAGCAGGTCGTGCAGCGCGTACCAGATCAGGGCCCGACGATCAGGCGGACAGCTCCGGAACCCACGGAGCGCACAACGGTGTCACCCGAGCGTCCGACCATCATCCGCCGTGAGCCGTTGTTGCCACCGCAGACCACGACTCCCGCACCGCCGCGTGGCCAGATCACGCAGCCAGTCAGGCCTCCGGCCGCTGCTCCACAGCCGCCGGAAGCAACCGTGGGAACCGGCACGCGGGAAACACCGCGCCGTATCGAAATGACGCCGCCAGCGGAGCTGGATGCGCCTCCCTTGCGCCCCGTCGCTCCCGCCGGGCCCGCCATCAACAGCGTGCCGCCCGCAGCGCTGGAATAGAAAAAAAGCCCCCGCGAAGGGGGCTTTTCTGGTCTGAGGCTTGGCGTCAGGCCGCTTCGGCCAACGACGTCAGGGCCTTTTGCTTGACGCGTTTTGCGGTCGTCTCGGTGCCGATCGGGATCAGCCGGGACTTCATGGCCTCGGGCAGCTCACGCACGAGATCGACATGCAGCAGGCCGTTCTCAAGCCGTGCTCCGGTGACGGTCACGTGGTCGGCAAGCTGGAAACGCCGCTCGAAGGCGCGTCCGGCAATGCCGCGGAACAGCACTTCCGCTGCAGATGCTTCGGCGTCTGCCTTTTCGCCCTTCACGACAAGCGTGTTGGCGGCAGCTTCGATGGTCATTTCGGATTCTGCAAAGCCGGCGACAGCGATGCTGATGCGGTAGCCATTCTCCGACGTCCGCTCGATGTTGTAGGGCGGATAGCTTGGCGCGTGGGCTTCAGTACCGCTGACCTGGTCAAGCAGGGTAAAAAGGCGGTCGAAGCCGATGGTGGAGCGATGGAACGGTGTGAGATCAAAACTACGCATGGGGTGTCCTTCCTTGAAGCGACGGTTGCGTTGACACGGTGATCCAGCCTGATCCTCCGCCCCGCCTTGGGCGCGAGCGGCAATCCTGCCAGAACGATGGCCGCAGCCGAATGGCCTGCGGTGACCATTACGTGGGAAGCGCGGTTTCCTCCTGCAAGAGGGGCTCCGCAAAAAACCGCAAGGGGACGCGTCCCTAAACCGGCGATGAACACCAAAGACCGGCAGAGTTCAGGGCCAGTGATGCAGGCTGGTCATGATCCCGATAACCCATGGCCCGTGACAACATGCTTCGCCGCTCATTCCTGCTTCTTCTCTCCAGCACTGCCCTGATGCCCGGAGCAGCACGGGCCGCCGAAGCCATGCCTTTGTCCGCAGGATACACACAGTCAATCCCGTCGCGGGTTGAAACGCGACTGCTCCGTGAAGGCTTTGTTCTTGTGGGGGATTATCGCCGCAAAGGTGATTTTGTTGTTCTCACCGCGAGCAAGGCAAGCGTGCCCTGGCGACTGGTGCTCGATGGGCGGACCGGAGAGATCATCGGACAAAAGCCGCTGGCTGCCTCAGGCCTGATCTCCGACTGAAGGCGTCAGGCACTCTTTCTCGCCGTCATAGCGCCCATCCGTCCTTCTTCCACCGCGTGGCACGCCACGCCATTGATCGGCAATGGAGCTTCCGCCCGGCAGCGGTCCATGACCAGCGGGCAGCGTGGGTGAAACGTGCAGCCCGACGGCGGATTGATAGGCGAGGGAATTTCGCCCTGAACAGGAACGCGGGCGCGACCGGACATGCCAAGATCCGGCACGGCATCCAGCAACATCCGCGTGTAGGGATGGCGCGGTGCGCGGAACATCTCCTTGGCCTGCGAGACCTCCGTCAGACGGCCCAGATACATCACCCCGATGCTCGATGCCATGTGGCGGACAACAGCGAGATTATGGCTGATGAACAGGTAGGTCAGGCCCATCTTGTCCTGCAGATCGCGCATCAGGTTGAGGATTTGAGCCTGCACCGACACGTCGAGCGCCGATGTCGGCTCATCGCAGACGATGAACTCTGCGTTGGAGGCCAGCGCCCGTGCAATGGCCACACGCTGGCGCTGTCCGCCGGAGAACTGATGCGGGAACTTCACCCCGTCGAGCGGTGAAAGGCCGACCAGCGTGAGCAATTCGCCCACCCGGTCTGCGATGTCCTTCTGCGAAGACAGCAGGTTGAAGGCCCGGATCGGCTCGGCGATGATGTCCTGCACCCGCCAGCGCGGGTTGAGCGAGGCGTAGGGGTCCTGAAAGATCATCTGGATGCGGCGGCGCAACTTCTCGCGCTGGGCGCTGTCGACCGTGGTGGTCATCGAGACGCCATCCACCATCACCTCGCCGCCTGTGACGGGGAGAAGCCCCACGACCATGCGTGCGACGGTGGACTTGCCGGAGCCGGATTCGCCGACCAACGCGAAGGTCTCGCCCTTCTTGATGTCGAACGTGACACCGTCCACCGCCTTCAGGAACTGCTTTGGCGCGCGTTCGATCATGCGCTCCAGCCAGGGCTTGGAGACGTCGAAGGTCTTCTTCAGATCACGGACGGTGACGAAAGCAGCCGATTCTGGGGCGCTCATGCGGCGGCCTCTTTCTTGGTGTCATAGAGCCAGCACGCGACCTGCGACTTGCCAACCTTGATCGTGTCTGGCCGCTCAACATGGCAGCGTGCGAAAACCTCGGAACAACGCGGGTTGAAGGCGCAGCCCCGGGGAATGGCGGTGAGGCGCGGCATGGAACCGGGGATCTGCACAAGGCGCGACGCCGTGGCCTTAAGCGTCGGGATCGCGCCCATCAGGCCCTTCGCATAGGGATGACGGGCGTGCTGCACCACCTCCCGTACAGGACCTATTTCAGCGATGCGCCCGGCATACATCACCGCGACACGGTCGGCTGTTTCGGCAATGACGCCCATGTCGTGGGTGACCAGCATGACGGCAGTGCCGCGCTCGCGACAGAGCTTCTTCAAAAGCGTGATGATCTGCGCCTGCACCGACACGTCGAGCGCGGTTGTCGGCTCATCCGCGATGATCAGCTCCGGTTCGGCAGCCAGCGCCAGGGCGATCACCACGCGCTGGCGCATGCCGCCCGAAAACTCGTGCGGATAGCCGTCGATGCGCTTTTCGGGCGCAGGAATGCCGACCTCGGTCAGCAGATCGATGGCGCGTTGGCGCGCCTGACCGGCATCCATGTCCGAATGGGTCTGGATCGTCTCGACCAGTTGCTCCGAGATCTTGAACAGCGGGTTCAGCGAGGTCAGCGGGTCCTGGAAGATCATGCCGATGCGCTTGCCCCGGATCCTGCGCAAGGATTCCTTGTCCAGATTGTCGATGCGCTTGCCCTGCAGCAGGATTTCACCACCCGCGATCCGCCCCGGCGGATCGATCAGGCCGATGATGGCGGTGCCGGTGAGCGACTTGCCCGCACCGGATTCACCCACCACGCCCAGCACTTCGCCCGGTGCGATATCAAACGAAACGTCGTCAATGGCGCGCAAGGTGCCGCGCCTTGTCACGAACTCGACCTTCAGGTTGCGGACGGAGAGAACGGGTTGGGTCATGGTCACCTGAGTTTCGGGTTCATTGCATCCCTCAGCCAGTCACCCAGCAGATTGATGGCCAATCCGAGGATAACGATTGTCAGCGCGGGGAAAAGCAGAATCCACCACTCCCCGGACATCAGATATTGCTGACCAAAGCGGATCAGCGTGCCAAGCGACGGCTGCGTCACCGGCATGCCGACGCCGAAGAACGAAAGAGTCGCTTCTTCGATCACGGCCAGTGCCAGGTTGATCGTGGCGATCACCAGCACTGGCCCCATCACGTTGGGGAGAATGTGCTTTGCCATGATCGGCAGGCCCTTGATGCCGATCAGCCTTGCGGCCTGCACATAATCCTTGTTGCGCTCCACCATGGCCGAGGCGCGTACCGTGCGGGCGTATTGCGCCCAGTGGGCGAGGCCGATGGCGATGATGATGACGAACAGCGCAGTCGTCTCGTGCTTGTTCGGCGGGATCAGCCCGCGCGCCACGCCGAAAATGAGGAGTGCGATCAGCAGGCCGGGAAACGACAGCTGGATATCGGCGATGCGCATGATCAACTGCTCGACGCGCCCGCCCACATAGCCCGCGATCAATCCCAGGCTGATGCCCAGAACCATCGAGAAGCCGACGGAGCAAAGGCCCACAATCAGCGACACCCGCGTGCCGTAAAAGAGCGCCGAGAGCATATCGCGACCCTGCGCATCCGAGCCCAGCACGAACAGCATGCTGGAGCCCGCGCCCCGCTCCATCGGGTGCGTGAAGCCGTCCATCAGATTCAGCGCAGCGGGATTGAAGGCATCCTGTGGCGCAAACACGGGGGCGAAGAAAGCCAGCACAAAGATCAGGACCGTGGTGATCGCAGCGGCAACTGCAATCGGCGAATCCTTGAACGCCAGCCAGAGATCGCTGTCATTCAGCCTTTGGCGCAACGTCGGTTTGGGTGCGTCGGTTGCAGCCATCACTTCGCCGCCACAGTTCGGCCAGCGCTCAGGCGCGGATCAATCAGGAAATACAGCATGTCGACCACGAGGTTCACGACCACGAAGATCAGGCCGACGAACATCAGATAGGCCCCCATGACAGGGATATCGACGACCTCGACGGACTTCACGAACAGCGCGCCAAGCCCCGGCCAGTTGAACACGGTCTCGGTGGTGATCGCGAAGGCGACGATGGAACCCAGCTGCATCCCGGTGATGGAGACGACGGGGATCATCGTGTTCTTCAGGGCATGCCGGAAGTTGATGGTGCTGTCCGTGAGCCCTCTGGCGCGGGCGAAGCGGATGTAATCGGCCCGCATCACCTCCAGCATTTCGGAGCGCACGAGCCGCATGATCAGTGTGAGCTGATAGAACCCGAGGGTTACAACCGGGAGGATAAGCGACTTGCGCCCGCTTTCTGTCAGTAGGCCCGTGGTCCACCAGCCGAAGGCGACAGTCTCACCCCGTCCGAAGGTCGGCAGCCAGCGCAGGACGACGCCGAAAAAGTAGATCAGCCCGATCCCGATCAGGAAGGTCGGCAATGACACGCCGATCAGGGACAGGCTCATCACCAGATTGGCGGCCCAGCCATCGCGTCGCAAGGCCGTGTAGATTCCCAGGCCAAGACCGATGAACAGGGCCAGCGCGGCCGAAATGACGGCAAGCTCGATGGTGGCAGGCAGGCGCTCGCGCAGAAGGGTCGCCACCGGGCGACCCTGGCGGTAGGAAATACCGAAATCCCCCTTGGCTGCATTGCCGAGAAAGCGACCGAACTGCAGGATGAGAGGATCGTTCAGACCCAGCGAATCCGCCAGTTCCTGCCGATCCTTGATGGTCGCGTCCTGACCGACAATGCTGGCAACGGGATCGCCAACATAGCGGAACATGGAAAAGGCAATGAAGGCGACGGCCACCATGACCATGATCGCCTGAAGCACGCTGCGAATGAGATACCCGAACATGAAGGAAGAACTAGCGCAGGCCGTCGGGAAATCAAAACGAATCCGTGACGGCTGTGAACAGAGAGCGGAGGGACCGCTCAGGCCCGTGCAAACAGCTCCACTTCACCCTGATGCACCGCGAGCACCCGTGTCACTCCGGTCTGGCGGCGCGCAAGGAAGCGGGGGCGGCGGTTCTTAAGCGGCGAACCGGGCCGCCTCGGAAAAGGGCTGAGATGCCCATGATCCTCAATCGGCTGGAGGCGACCGTCGGCATCCTCCACGAGCAGCGGCAGTGCCAGCATCTGGGCATAGCTGCGCCACAACGCGATCACATCGGCGTCGTCAGCGGTGCGCGTCAGGGCGATTTCAAGGCTCGGATCCATATGCAGCAGGATGATCTCGAAAAGGCCGCTTTCCGTGATGGAGCGCAAGGTGACGCCGCGATAGCTCTGCGTGGGTACGTTGACCCGAGTTTCAATCCCGGCGATCCGGCGGCGGATGCAGATCCATTCGGAGCTGATCTCCACACGTTTCAGCCCGTCCTCGGCGCGCAGACATGCGGTTGTCACCATTGCCGGAGCGCTCATACAGCTTGCCGCCATGTGGCTGCGTGTATGGCTGCGCGGTTTCACACCGATCGCCATCGTCGATTGACACGAGGTCATTGGCCCACCCTGAATTGACACCTCGCAACTGACGATCTGATGCCGCCATGCCGCGCTGTCCGGAGAATGGCCGGATTTCTTGGGGGAAGCCTTAAACTTGGTGGTTAAGCACTGGTGTCTTCGTCCGAAGAGAGGCAAAAGACGTGCATATGATTGATGCAGGGTTACGGCAATCGGGAGAATTGGATGCCCATTCTTACGGATGACATGAAAGCATTGGCTTTGGCGGGAGCCCTGAAAACAAGCGCTCTCTATGTGGCTCTGATCGTTCTGATGGGCGTCTTGCTGACGTTCCTGGTGATCAGCCAGCGGCGTTCAAAGCTCATCGGGATCGGAGATGGTGGCGACAAGACCGTGGCCCGGATGATCCGAGTGCATGGCAACTTCACCGAAAATGCGCCTTTCGCGCTGGCGCTCCTGATCCTGCTGCCTCTGGTCGGCGTGGTCAGTTGGGTGATCCATGCCGTTGGCCTGCTGTTTCTGGTCGGGCGCGGCCTCCATGCGTCGGGTCTGTCGAAGTCGGCGGGGTCGAGCACGGGACGCGTCGCAGGCATGATCCTGACGCTGACCTCTTTCCTGATCGGATCCGGTGCATTGCTGGTGGCGGCGTTCACGCGCTGATGGGGCACAGCCTTACCGAGGAACTGGATCTTCTGCTGCTGGCTGCGCATGCGGCAGGCACAGCGGCGCTGCCCTATTTCAGACCGGGCGCTGAAACCTCCGCCAAAGTCAGCTACAAGGATGGCAATTCGCCCGTCAGCGAGGCTGATCATGCCGCCAATGATGCTTTGGAAGCAGCATTGCGACCGGCCCGGCCCGACTATCAATGGGTTTCAGAAGAGACCCTCGACAATTCCGACCGGCTGACAGCCAGTCATCTCTTTGTTGTTGACCCAATTGATGGCACCCGCGCCTTTATCGCAGGGCGGCTGCAATGGTCGGTATCGGTAGCTCTGGCCATCGACGGTGTTGCTGTCGCAGGTGTCATCCATGCGCCATCGCTTGGCCTGACCTATTCAGCGGCACGGGGCTGCGGGTCGTTTCTCAACGGCGAACCGATTGCGGTTGCCCGCCGCACGGCGCTGGCCGGGGCCAATTGTTCAGGTCCAAAGCCAGTTCTGGAACAGCTTGAGCACGCAGCTGGCGTGAGCGTGAGCCATGGCACGAAAGTTCCGTCGCTGGCCCTCAGACTGGCGCTGGCGGCAGAAGGCAAGATCGATCTCGCCATTGCATCGTCGGGTGCCCATGACTGGGATGTGGCTGCAGCCGATGTGATCCTGAACGAGGCAAGCGGGACGCTGCTGGATCTTGGCCAGGATCGTCTGATCTATAACCGTCCAACCATGAAACGGGGTATTCTGTGTGCCGGCTCGCCCTCCTTGGCGTCGGTTGCGGCCAAGGCGCTTGGGTTG